>NZ_JASCOM010000187.1:0-11822 GCF_029959925.1 Pseudomonas sp. PS02303 | reverse complement strand
AGCGAGGCTTGCCCGCGAAGGCGGCGTGTCAGTCAGCATTAATGTTGAATGTGTCGACGTTTTCGCGGGCAAGCCTCGCTCCTACAGGGGTGATATGTAGTTATCAGGAACAGAGGTGGCTTGCCTGCCTCTGCAACGATCAAAGATTTCCGGAGTACGCCATGGCCACCGCCATTCCCCTGAACGCGGGCACTGACCCCACCTTGAAGCAGCGGCTCAAGCACGCCGAGCGGATCAACCGCTGGAAGGCCCAGGCCTTGATCGCGCCCCTGGTGCTGTTTCTGTTGCTGGTGTTCCTGGTGCCGATCGTGGCGCTGCTCTACAAAAGCGTTGGTAACCCAGAAGTGGTCGGCGGCATGCCGCGCACTGTGGCGGCCATCGCCAGTTGGGACGGCCGCGGCCTGCCCGCCGAGCCGGTGTACAAAGCGGCCAGCGAAGACCTCGCTGAAGCGCGCAAGAATCAGACCCTGGGCGACTTGTCCAAGCGTTTGAACATGGAGTTGGCCGGCTACCGCAGCCTGCTGACCAAAACCGCCCGCGCCTTGCCGTTCGCCACTGAACCGGCCTCTTATAAAGAAGCGCTGGAAGGCCTCGACGAACGCTGGGGCGACCCGGCCTATTGGCAAGCGGTGCGCCGCAACACCAGCAACATCACACCGTACTATTTGCTGGCGGCTGTCGATCATCGCATCGACGACCTCGGCGAAATCGCACCGGCCACGCCTGACCAGGCGATCTACCTCGACATCTTCGCCCGCACGTTCTGGATGGGCCTGATCATCACCGTGATCTGCTTGTTGCTGGCATATCCCTTGGCTTACTTGCTGGCGAACCTGCCGTCACGCCAAAGTAATCTGCTGATGATTCTGGTGTTGTTGCCTTTCTGGACCTCGATCCTGGTCCGGGTGGCCGCGTGGATCGTGTTACTGCAATCGGGTGGCTTGATCAACAGCGGCCTGATGGCGCTGGGCATCATCGATAAACCGCTGGAGTTGGTGTTCAACCGCACAGGCGTTTACATCTCCATGGTGCACATCCTGCTGCCGTTCATGATTCTGCCGATCTACAGCGTGATGAAAGGCATTTCGCCGACCTACATGCGCGCCGCGATTTCCCTCGGCTGCCACCCGTTCGCCAGTTTCTGGCGGGTGTACTTCCCGCAGACCTATGCCGGTGTCGGCGCCGGTTGCCTGTTGGTGTTCATCCTCGCCATCGGCTACTACATCACCCCGGCGTTGCTGGGCAGCCCGAACGATCAGATGGTCAGCTACTTCGTCGCCTTCTACACCAACACCAGCATCAACTGGGGCATGGCGACCGCACTCGGTGGGCTGCTGCTGTTGGCGACCGTGGTGCTTTATCTGATTTACAGCTGGCTGGTGGGCGCCAGTCGCCTGCGCCTGAGCTAAGGGGAGAATGAAATGCTGAGTCCTTATATGTCGCCCATTGAGCGGGTGTGGTTCTACAGCTTGCGGATTCTCTGCGGCTTGATTCTGTTGTTCCTGATTCTGCCGGTGCTGGTGATCATTCCGCTGTCGTTCAACTCAGGCAGTTTCCTGGTCTATCCGCTGCAAGGCTTCTCGCTGCACTGGTACCAGGACTTCTTCGCCTCGGCGGAATGGATGCGGGCATTGAGGAACAGCATCATCGTCGCTCCGGCGGCGACGGTGCTGGCGATGATCTTCGGAACGCTGGCGGCGATTGGCCTGACTCGGGGTGATTTCCCGGGCAAGGCGCTGGTCATGGCCCTGGTGATTTCGCCGATGGTGGTGCCGGTAGTGATCATCGGTGTGGCGAGCTACCTGTTCTTTGCGCCGTTGGGCCTGGGCAACAGCTTCTTCTCGCTGATCGTGGTGCATGCGGTGCTGGGCGTGCCGTTCGTGATCATTACTGTTTCGGCGACCTTGCAGGGGTTCAACCATAACCTGGTGCGCGCCGCTGCCAGTCTGGGAGCTTCGCCGCTGACGGCGTTCCGCCGGGTGACGTTGCCGCTGATTGCGCCGGGTGTGATCTCGGGTGCGCTGTTTGCCTTCGCGACGTCGTTCGATGAAGTGGTGGTGACGCTGTTCCTCGCCGGTCCCGAACAAGCGACGTTGCCTCGGCAGATGTTCAGCGGTATCCGCGAAAACCTCAGCCCGACGATTGCCGCTGCAGCAACCCTGCTGATCGCCTTCTCGGTGATCCTGTTGCTGACCCTCGAGTGGCTGCGTGGCCGCAGCGAAAAACTGCGCACTGCCCAGGTCTAAACCCACACACCATCCCCTGTGGGGGCGAGCCTGCTCGCGATGACGGACTGACATTCAATCTTGATGTCGACTGATACTCCGCTATCGCGAGCAGGCTCGCTCCCACAGGAGTTCAAGGTGTTTCGGGATGTTGGGTCATTCACAACCTGAATAGCAGACAAACCCCAATCCCCAGCTACTATTGTGCCCAGCTCCCCTATTTATAAGAGGCTGCGCACGATGAGTCTTTCCTCTTTCAAGATTGCTCACAAACTGATCACCGGCGCAGGTGCCATCGAGCAGTTGGCCGCCGAACTCACCCGCCTGGATATCGACAACCCGCTGATCGTCACCGACGCGGCGCTGGTCAAGTCCGGCACGGTCGAGCTGGCGCTGGCGCAGTTGGGCGATCGATCCTACGAAATTTTCGACCGTGTGCTGCCAGACCCGGAAATCGCCATCGTCGAAGACTGCATGCGGGTTTACCGCGAGGGCGGGCATGACGGTCTGATTGGCCTCGGCGGCGGCAGCGCCATCGACATCGCCAAAAGCGTCGCGGCCTACGCCGGTTACCACGGTGCGCTGGAGGATTTGTTCGGCATCGATCAGGTGCCGCGCAAAGGTCCGCCGCTGATCGCCATCCCGACCACGGCCGGCACCGGTTCGGAGGTGACCAATGTGGCGATCCTCTCCGACAAGGTCGCGCAATTGAAGAAAGGGATTGTCAGCGACTACCTATTGCCGGACGTGGCGCTGGTCAGTCCGCAAATGACCCTGACCTGCCCACGCAGCGTCACCGCCGCCAGTGGTGTCGACGCGCTGGTGCATGCCATCGAATCCTACCTTTCGGTCAACGCCTCGCCGATCACCGATGCCCTGGCCATCGGCGCCATCAAGCTGATCGCCAAAGCTCTGCCCAAGGCCTATGCCAACCCGTCCAACCTGCAAGCCCGCGAAGACATGGCCACCGCCAGCCTGATGGCCGGCATGGCCTTCGGTAATGCCGGGGTCGGCGCGGTGCATGCGCTGGCGTATCCGCTGGGCGGGCGTTTCAACATCGCTCATGGCGTCAGCAACGCCTTGCTGCTGCCGTATGTCATGACGTGGAACAAGATGGCCTGCGTCGAGCGTATGCAGGATATTGCCGAAGCCATGGGGGTGAGGACTGTCCATCTGAGCGCCAACGAAGCAGCGGACAAAGCCGTCGAGGCAATGACCGCATTGTGCGCGGCGGTAGAGATTCCGCCAGGGCTGCGCAGTTTCGGTGTGCCGGAGGATGCGATCCCGGCCATGGCCGTGGAAGCGGCGGGGATCGAGCGCCTGATGCGCAACAATCCACGTAAATTGAGCGCCGTCGATATCGAGAAGATCTACCGAGCGGCGTACTGATCATCGCGGCCACGTCGCGCGCGTCAAAGCATGAGGTATACAATGCGCGCCATCGTGATTCTGCTCAAAAAAGGTGCGTCATGCAGCCCTTCGTCATTGCTCCGTCGATTCTCTCCGCCGACTTCGCCCGCCTGGGTGAAGAAGTGGACAACGTCCTGGCCGCCGGCGCCGACTTCGTGCACTTCGATGTCATGGACAACCACTATGTGCCAAACCTGACCATCGGCCCGATGGTTTGCGCCGCGCTGCGCAAATACGGGGTGACCGCGCCGATTGACGCGCACCTGATGGTCAGCCCGGTGGACCGCATTGTCGGTGACTTCATCGAGGCCGGCGCGACCTACATCACCTTCCACCCCGAAGCCACGCAGCACGTCGACCGTTCCCTGCAACTGATCCGCGAGGGCGGCTGCAAGTCCGGCCTGGTGTTCAACCCGGCGACGCCGCTGGACGTACTCAAGTACGTGATGGACAAGGTCGACATGATTCTGCTGATGAGCGTCAACCCGGGCTTCGGCGGGCAGAAGTTCATTCCCGGCACCCTCGACAAGCTGCGTGAAGCACGCGCGCTGATCGATGCCTCCGGCCGTGACATCCGCCTGGAAATCGACGGCGGCGTCAACGTGAACAACATCCGTGAAATCGCTGCGGCTGGCGCGGACACCTTCGTCGCCGGTTCGGCGATCTTCAATGCACCGAACTACCAAGAGGTGATTGAAAAGATGCGTTCCGAACTGGCGTTGGCTCGTCCATGAGTGGCTTTGAGCAGCTGTTTCCGGGGCGTCTGCCACGGCTGGTGATGTTCGATCTGGATGGCACGCTGGTCGACTCGGTCCCGGACCTCGCTGTGGCCGTGGATAACATGCTGCTCAAACTGGGGCGTCAACCCGCCGGCATCGAGTCGGTGCGTGAATGGGTCGGCAATGGCGCGCCGGTGCTGGTCCGCCGTGCGCTGGCCGGCGGCATCGACCATTCGGCGGTCGACGATGGCGAAGCCGAGGGCGCGCTGGATATCTTCATGGAGGCTTACAGCGAGAGCCATGATCTGACCGTGGTCTATCCCGGCGTGCGTGACACCCTGAAATGGCTGCACAAGCAGGGTGTCGAAATGGCGCTGATCACCAATAAGCCGGAGCGCTTCGTCGCGCCACTGCTGGATCAGATGAAAATCGGCCGTTACTTCAAATGGATCATCGGCGGCGACACCTTGCCGCAGAAGAAACCTGACCCTGCCGCGCTGTTTTTCGTGATGAAAATGGCCAACATCCCGGCCTCGCAGTCGCTGTTTGTCGGCGACTCACGCAGCGATGTGCTGGCGGCGAAAGCGGCAGGGGTCAAGTGCGTGGCCCTCAGCTACGGTTACAACCACGGTCGGCCGATTTCGGAAGAGTCGCCGGCGCTGGTGATCGACGATCTGCGCAAGCTAATTCCCGGTTGCCTGGATCCAGCCGCTGAGATAACGTTGCCCGACGTTGCTCAATCCCCTTCTGGAAACGCCATCGTGGTGGTCACTCGCAAACTCTGGATGAAAGTCATCAAGGCCCTGGCCCGCTGGCGTTGGCGCGCCTGACTCGATTCTGGCCGGCTTTCCGGCGCGTTTGCATACCTGACTGTTAGCACCTCAAGCCACGAGGCTACCCCATGATCCGCGAAGAATTCCTGCGTTTGGCCGCTGCCGGCTATAACCGTATCCCGTTGGCCTGCGAAACCCTGGCCGACTTCGACACGCCGCTGTCGATCTACCTGAAACTGGCCGACGAGCCAAACTCCTACCTGCTGGAATCGGTGCAGGGCGGGGAGAAGTGGGGCCGTTATTCGATCATTGGCCTGCCGTGCCGCACGGTGCTGCGGGTTCATGATCATCACGTCAGCGTGACCCACGACGGCGTCGAGATCGAAAGCCATGAAGCCGAAGATCCGCTGGCCTTCGTCGAAGCATTCAAAGCCCGCTACAACGTGCCAACCATTCCCGGCCTGCCGCGCTTCAATGGCGGTCTGGTGGGTTACTTCGGTTACGACTGCGTGCGCTATGTGGAGAAACGTCTGGGCAAATGCCCGAACCCGGATCCGCTGGGCGTGCCGGACATTCTGCTGATGGTCTCCGACGCGGTGGTGGTGTTCGACAACCTCGCCGGGAAGATGCACGCCATCGTGCTGGCCGATCCGTCGCAGGACGATGCATTCGAGCAAGGCCAGGCGCGACTGGAAGAGCTGCTGGAAAAACTCCGTCAGCCGATCACCCCACGCCGCGGCCTGGATTTCAGCAAGCAACAGTCGGCTGACCCGGTATTCCGTTCGAGTTTCACCCAGGACGATTACGAAAAAGCCGTCGACACCATCAAGGAATACATCCTGGCCGGTGACTGCATGCAGGTCGTGCCGTCGCAGCGTATGTCGATCGACTTCAAGGCTGCGCCGATCGATCTGTACCGGGCGCTGCGTTGCTTCAACCCGACGCCTTATATGTATTTCTTCAACTTCGGCGACTTCCACGTCGTCGGCAGTTCGCCGGAAGTGCTGGTGCGGGTCGAAGACAACCTGATCACCGTGCGCCCGATTGCCGGCACTCGCCCACGCGGGGCTAACGAAGAGGCCGATCTGGCGCTGGAAAAAGACCTGCTGTCGGACGACAAGGAAATCGCCGAGCACTTGATGCTGATCGACCTGGGCCGCAACGACACCGGCCGGGTCTCGGAAATCGGTTCGGTGAAGCTCACCGAGAAGATGGTCATCGAGCGTTATTCCAACGTGATGCACATCGTCTCCAACGTCACTGGCCAATTGAAAGCCGGGCTGACGGCGATGGACGCGCTGCGGGCGATTTTGCCGGCGGGCACGTTGTCGGGCGCGCCGAAGATTCGGGCGATGGAAATCATCGACGAACTGGAACCGGTCAAGCGTGGCGTCTACGGCGGGGCGGTGGGCTACTTCGCCTGGAACGGCAACATGGACACCGCCATTGCGATCCGCACGGCCGTGATCAAGGACGGCGAGCTGCACGTGCAGGCCGGCGGCGGCATCGTCGCCGATTCGGTGCCGGCGCTGGAATGGGAAGAAACCCTGAACAAGCGCCGCGCGATGTTCCGCGCCGTAGCCCTGGCCGAACAAACCCCGGACGCCTGAGTTCACGCAACATCTGTGGGAGTGAGCCTTTGTGGCGAGGGAGCTTGCTCCCGTTGGCCTGCGAAGCAGGCCCAATCGACGACTGCTTCGCAGCCGAGCGCGAGCAAGATCGCTCGCCACAATAAGTGTTCAGCATAAAAAAACGCGGCGTCTGTGAGGGCGCCGCGTTTTTTTTGCCTGATGTTTAGAAGTCCAGCGCAACGCCTACGTTAATGCCTTGCTGGGTAAAGTCATCATCCTTGCGAATGTCATAACTCGCCCGCAAAGCCAGGTCCTTGGTGAGGTTGTGGCTCACGCCCAGGTTCAGGCGGTTCAGGTTGGTCTGTGGGGTATAGCCGGCCAGGGTGTAGCGGTTGCTCGGCAGGCTGTTGAGGTTCATGGTCACATCCTGGGTATCGTCGTTGTACTCACGCTCGTGAGCCAGTTCGCCGAAGACTTGGGTTTGCGAGGTGATCTGGTACTTACCCTGGAGGCCAAGGCCGAGACGCCGGGAAATGCGCGATTGGTCGTCGAATGTCAGCGCAGTGGAGTCGGCGCCATTCTCCGAGTAACCGTCGACTTCAACTTTGGCGAAATCAGCGCTCACGAATGGCGACAAGTGCCACGGGCTGCTCGCCATCGGCGCGATGTCGTACCCCACGCGACCGCTGAAAGCCACCAGATAGCCGTCGGTATCGCCTTTCTCCCCGCGTTCATTGACCCCCAGCTGGAATTTACGTTTGAGGCTGTCGTAATCCAGATGCCCGGCCGTCACGGCCGCGTCACCCCACCAGCGATTCTGCTGGTACTGGGCGAACGCCGTGCCCATGTAGGTATTGAGCTTGTAGTCCGAATCGTTGTCGCCGGCTTCGAGCTTCTGGTTGTAGAAGCCCGCCGCCAAACCTACACGCCACGCGTCATTCAGCCGGTAGCTGCCACCGATGTTGAGGTTGGCGCCATTGCCGTCAGCACTGGCACCACTGCGCTGGCTGTCGAAATCCTGGTGCTGGCCGCCGCCGGCGACAATCGCTCGCCATTGGCCCACGCCTTGCCAGTTTTCCCAATCGGCCAGCCATTGGTTGCGCAACTCATCCTGATGAGAGCGCAGCGTACCCTGGGCCATTTGTGGCAACAGGGTGGCTTCCCACGGCGCGGCCAGCAGCGAGTAAGCGTAATCGGCAATCAGACGCTGCCCGGCTTCGGTCGGGTGCACCGAGTCGTTGTAGATCAGCTTGGTCGGGTCCGGCGTCGCACTGTTGATGCCGTAACGGGCGTTTTCGGTACAGCTGCTGCCGCTGAAACAGGTGGCGCTCAGGTTCTGGTCGGTGGCCAGGCCGAACTGCGCCGGGTTGGAAAACGTCTCTTTGAGCAGCACCGGAATGTTGAGCGGGATGACGTTGGCATTGACGTTTTGCAGTTGGCTCACCAGTTCGGTGTTGAACTGAGAACTGAGCTGGGATGTGAACGCTTGCAACGGGGTGCCGTTGAAGGCCGGGGTAAAGCCGATGTCCGGCAGCAGCCAGACCATGATGTAGCGAGCACCGGCCTGTTGCAGGGTTTGCACGCTGCTGACCAGACGATCGGCGGCAGCGCTGGCCTGGGGCAGGCTGGTCACGCGCCCCTGAAGGAAGTCATTACCACCGCCCGAAATGTAATACAGCGCATTCGGGTCGGCGCGGAAATTGTTCGACGGCAGGTAGCCTGCCCGGGTGCGATCACCCGTGGCGGAGGTGCTGGTGATCGAGTCGAGAATCTGGTCGGTACGATAACCGCCGACGGCCCAGTTGTTGCCATCGGGCTGGCCATTGCTGGCACGTACCGCCGAGGACGATGAGGCGGTCTGATCCGCCGAGAACCCCAGTTTCCCCCCCAGGATCTGTGTGGAGTTGAGCGAGCGGACTTCACCGTTGCCATCCAGGTAAACCGGCCCCGTGCGGTTGGTATAGCGCTGGGTCGAGCCGGCAGGCCCGCCCGTGTCGGCAAAGGTCCCGGCATCGTTGAGACTGTCGCCGAAGACGACGAAATTGGAGTAAGGGTTAGGCGCGGCGATCGCCTGGGCGCAGGCTGCGGCGAGCAAGCATCCTGCGAGCGGTACAAACAACGTCTGTTTGATCATGAGCAAGTCCGTTTATTTATTGTTGTAGTGAACGAAACGACAGTACCAAAAACTTCCGGCCTTTTGCCATCGGTCGCGAACCCTTCGATTGTTTCGCAGCCAGTCGCCACGGCCATATTGCACGCTCTGCCCAGCTAAGTTACTGTGCCGAGACGTATGAATGAGACCTTCCCCGTGTTGATCATCAGCAAACTTCTGGATCAAGTCATCAAGGCACACGCCCGCTGGCGTTGGCGCGCCTGAATTCTTTTGCCGGCCCCGCCGGACCTGTACCGCTTTGCCTTCTTCACCCGTATGACATACCGCTTTGCTGGCGCACCCGGCGACTGAAAAAGCGCAGGACGCTGCGGGTAATCATTCGAAGGCTGTATTAAAAGTCAGTGAATTCAAGAGGTTCCAAACGCCATGTTGCTGATGATCGATAACTACGACTCTTTTACTTACAACGTTGTGCAGTACCTCGGTGAGCTCGGCTCCCAGGTCAAAGTCGTGCGCAACGATGAACTCACCATTGCCGACATAGAAGCCCTCAACCCTGAGCGCATCGTCGTGTCCCCCGGTCCTTGCACACCGACCGAAGCCGGCATCTCGCTCGACGTGATCAAGTATTTCGCCGGCAAGCTGCCGATACTCGGCGTCTGCCTCGGCCACCAGTCCATCGGCCAGGCCTTTGGCGGTGATGTAGTCCGCGCCCGCCAAGTCATGCACGGTAAGACTAGCCCGGTATTCCACGAGGACAAGGGCGTGTTCGAAGGTCTGAATCATCCGCTGACGGTGACGCGTTATCACTCGCTGATCGTCAAGCGCGAAACCCTGCCCGATTGCCTGGAGCTGACCGCCTGGACCCAGCTCGAAGACGGCTCGATCGACGAGATCATGGGCTTGCGCCACAAGACATTGAACATCGAGGGTGTGCAGTTCCACCCCGAGTCTATCCTCACCGAGCAGGGCCACGAGCTGTTCGCAAACTTCCTCAAACAAACCGGCGGCACGCGCTAAGGACTTTTCATGAATATCAAGACAGCCCTGAGCCGTATCGTCGATCAGCTCGACCTCAGCACCGATGAAATGCGCGATGTGATGCGCGAAATCATGACCGGGCAATGCACGGATGCGCAGATCGGCGCGTTCATGATGGCCATGCGTATGAAGAGCGAAAGCATCGATGAGATCGTCGGCGCGGTCTCTGTCATGCGCGAGTTGGCGGACAAGGTCGAACTCAAGACCCTCGACGGCGTCGTCGATGTGGTCGGCACCGGCGGTGATGGTGCGAACATTTTCAACGTCTCGACGGCTTCCTCCTTCGTAGTCGCTGCAGCCGGTTGCACCGTAGCCAAGCACGGTAACCGTGCGGTGTCGGGCAAAAGCGGCAGCGCCGATCTGCTGGAGGCGGCCGGGATCTACCTGAACCTGACCCCGGTGCAGGTGGCTCGCTGCATCGATAACGTCGGCATCGGTTTCATGTTTGCCCAGACCCATCACAGTGCCATGAAGCACGCCGCCGGCCCGCGCAAGGATCTCGGCTTGCGTACCTTGTTCAACATGCTTGGCCCGCTTACGAATCCGGCCGGCGTGAAACATCAGGTGGTGGGCGTGTTCAGTCAGGCGTTGTGCCGGCCACTGGCCGAAGTCTTGCAACGTCTGGGCAGCAAGCACGTGCTGGTGGTGCACTCGAAGGATGGCCTGGACGAGTTCAGCCTGGCGGCGCCAACCTATGTGGCAGAACTGAAGAATGACCAGATCACCGAATATTGGGTCGAGCCAGAAGACTTGGGCATGAAGAGCCAGAGCCTGCACGGCCTGGCAGTGGAAAGTCCGGCGGCGTCCCTTGAGCTGATTCGCGATGCTTTGGGCAAGCGCAAGACCGAGAACGGTCAGAAAGCCGCCGAGATGATTGTGCTCAATGCCGGTGCGGCGCTGTACGCCGCCGACCTGGCGACCAGTTTGAAAGAAGGCGTTGCCCTGGCGCACGATGCGCTGCACACAGGCCTCGCACGGGAAAAACTTGAGGAGTTGGGTGCATTTACCGCGGTATTCAAAGTGGAGAATGAGGGATGAGTGTACCGACGGTTCTGGAAAACATTCTGGCCCGCAAAGTCCAGGAAGTCGCCGAGCGTAGCGCCCGTGTGAGTCTGGCGGAGCTGGAAAGTCTGGCCAAGGCGGCCGATGCACCCCGTGGTTTTGCCCAGGCATTGATTGCTCAGGCCAAGTCGAAACAACCGGCCGTCATTGCCGAAATCAAGAAAGCGTCGCCAAGCAAAGGCGTGATCCGCGAGCACTTCGTTCCCGCCGACATCGCCAAAAGCTACGAGAAGGGCGGCGCGACGTGCTTGTCGGTGCTGACCGATATCGATTACTTCCAGGGTGCCGATGCGTATCTGCAGCAGGCGCGGGCAGCGTGCAACCTGCCAGTGATCCGCAAGGATTTCATGATCGACCCGTACCAGATCGTCGAAGCCCGTGCCTTGGGCGCTGACTGCGTGTTGTTGATCGTCTCCGCACTGGACGACGTGAAAATGGCCGAGCTGGCGGCCGTGGCCAAAAGCGTCGGCCTTGATGTGCTGGTAGAAGTCCATGATGGCAACGAGCTGGAGCGGGCCTTGAAAACCCTCGACACGCCACTGGTCGGCGTGAACAACCGCAACCTGCACACCTTCGATGTCAGCCTGGAAACCACCCTTGACCTGTTGCCACGTATTCCGCGTGATCGCCTGGTGATTACTGAGAGCGGCATTCTCAACCGGGCCGATGTGGAACTGATGGAAATCAGCGACGTGTACGCGTTCCTGGTGGGCGAGGCATTCATGCGCGCTGAAAGCCCGGGCACTGAACTGCAGCGCCTGTTCTTTCCTGAGCGCGGCGGTCCGGTCAGCGGTTCGACCCTCGACTGATCAGGCTCAGGCCGAGTCGACCCCATCGCGAGCAAGCTCGCTCCCACATTGGATCTGCGGTGTCAGCAAACTCCTTGTGGGAGCGAGCTTGCTCGCGAT
>NZ_JASCOM010000186.1:0-12298 GCF_029959925.1 Pseudomonas sp. PS02303 | reverse complement strand
GAGCAGGCTCGCTCCCACAGGGTCAAGTGTTCACAGATCCAATGTGGGAGCGAGCCTGCTCGCGATGACGTCAGCACAAACAACATATTTATCAGCTCAGCTTGAACCCACCCATCTGCCGCGCCAGATCATCCGCCAACCGCTGCAATGTCTGACAGTCTTCGCGACAAGCCCTGACTTCCCCTGCCGTCGCCCGGGCCAAATCGGAAATGCCCTGCACATTGCGGTTGATCTCCTCCGTCACTGCCGACTGCTCTTCCGTGGCCGTCGCCACTTGATGGTTCATGTCGCTGATGCGCTCGACCTGACCGGTAATCGCCGTCAACGACGCGCCAGTGCGCTGGCTCGATTCCACGCCGGTGCCTGTTGCTGCCTGCCCGGAGTGCATGGATGAAACCGCATTCTCCGCGCCCTGCTTGAGGCTGCCGATCATCTGCTGGATCTCATCGGTCGACGACTGCGTGCGCCGCGCCAACGTGCGCACTTCATCCGCCACGACCGCAAATCCACGGCCCATGTCTCCGGCCCGTGCGGCTTCGATGGCCGCGTTCAGTGCCAGTAAATTGGTTTGCTCGGAGATCCCGCGAATCACTGCCAGCACCTGATCGATGGATGCGACCTGATCAGCTAATTCGCCGACGGCACTGGCGGCGATGCCGATTTCGTCGGACATGCTTTCTATATGCCGGATCGACCCACCGACCACTTCCCGCGCCTGCATCGCTTCATCGCGAGCGTTCTGTGAAGCGACCGCGGCGTTACCCGCGTTCTGGGCGATTTCCTGCACGGTCAGGCCCATCTCATGAACAGCGGTGGCGACCATATCGGTCATTTCCTGCTGACGACCGGAGCGTTCGGCGGTGTTGTCCACGACCTTCGCCACTTGGCTGACCGCCGTGCGCAAACGCTCGCTGGTGGTCAGCACTTCACCGATCATCTCGCGCTGACTGTCGAGGAATCGATTAAAGCCCCGCGCCAGGTCACCCAGTTCATCGGCGCGGCTGGAATCTAACCGGTGGGTCAAATCTCCACCACCGCTACCAATGGCCACCAGCGCCGCTGTTACCTGACGGATCGGTCGCACCAGGCCACGGGCCAGTAATACCACCAGCAACAGACACACCAGCGCCACCGCCAGACCAATGCCGCTGCTCATCCACATGGCGCGACGGGCTTCGGCGTAGATCTGCGACTGTGGCACTTCGGCCACCAGGGTCCAGCCCAGATCCCGCAACGGCAGGCTCAACGCCAGATAATCTTCGCCATCGCGGACAAAGCTGCTGTTGGTGGCAACTTTTTGACCCATGACCGATTGTGCGGCGGGCGCGCCGATTTGCTCGGCCAGCGTGCGCTTGCCGCTGAACTGCGCCTCAGGGTGAACCTGGATCAAACCATCGGAACGCACGAGATAGACCTTGCCGCGCTCACCGAAGTTGAAGTTGTGGATCAGCTCCGACAGTTCTTTCATGCTCAACCCAAGCCCGGCAACGCCCACGACTTTACCGGCCTGCTCGACCTTGAGGTCGATGAACAACGCCAATTCTCCGGTCGCGGTGTCATTGTCGATATTGAGGGTGCGTGGCTGGTTACTGTCGAGGAACGCGTAGAACCAGGCGTCCTTGGGGTTGGTACGGCTGAGGGTCCGGTCCAGGCCTTTTTCAGTGAAGTAATGGTTTGAAGCCGTGCCGACGATCAGCGCGGTAAAGGCTTTGTGTTCGGCACGGATGCCTTCCAGATACTGGACGAACGCGGCGGTCTGGGCACTGTTTTCACCTCCGGCCAACCAGTCGCGCACCATGCTGTTGCTGGCGATGTCCTTGGCGGCGGTGAGGGGTTGGACGAGGATTCGTTCGATGTCGTTGCGCATCGCTTCGATGCTGGACGGCAGTGCCTGCTCGACCAGATAGCTCTGGGCAAGGCGGTTGACCACGAGGGTATAAATGCCAACCACGATCAGGATGCTGACCAGCAGGGCGGTGCCCATGCTGAGGATCAACTGCCATTGAATACTGCGTCGCCAGAACTGCATGGAGCACCCCCAAAGAATAAGAGGCTGAAACACTGCAACAGCCGTGCCGATTGTATACAACTAAACCGACAATTTATTCTTTGGTTGTGCGCAAAGCCGATCAGGCTTGATTGATCGTCTTGGAGATCACTTCAACCGTGGCGCTGACTTGCTCTTGGTAACGGTCGAGTTCCTGCTTGTGCTGCTTTTGCATTTCGATCTGCTGGGAACACAGATTCATCGCAGCCAATACCAGCAGTCGGTCACCGATCAGTGTCGGGTACTTCCTTTTGGTGTCGGCCAAGGCAGCTTTCAACATCATCGCGGCGTCCAGCAGGGTTTGCTCTTCCCCGGCCGGCGCCTTGATCGAATAGTCCTCCCCCAGGATCGAGACGACTTTTACCCCTGCGGCGCCGTGATTCATGCGCTGACCGGGCCGGCGCTGACGCGCTCAACCAGGGCCTGGATGCGGGCTGCGGTGGCGCCTTGTTTCTCTTCCTGTTCCATCAGGTTCAGTTGCAGGCTTTCGTTTTCATCCTTGGCCTGGGCCAGTTCTGTGCTCAGGGTCTGGTTGGTGGCGAGCAGGGTCTGGTTCTGTTGCACCAGGTCGCTGACCAGCTGTTCCAATTGACTAAGGGATGCTTCCAACATTTTGATTTTCCAAGCATTTCAAAGGGCGCGTACGATAAAGAAAAGTCACCACCGATGCCAGGGTTATTGGGACGCAAGGCCTTGATTTTCCTGGCGGGCGACCTTCCTCGCGAGCTTTAAAGACTGTGATTGGCGGATCTGGTTCCTGCACTTCGTCGCCGGAGCGGTTGTGCGACAAAAACGCGCAGGCCCTCAAGACTTTAGTCGTATGACCGATAAGTCACCCATACGTCAGCTTCAGCGCCGCACGGGTGCGCTCACTTTGGTAAACACCATGTCCCTTCGTAATATGAATATCGCACCGCGGGCGTTCCTCGGTTTCGCCCTGATTGGCGGTTTGATGCTGGTTCTGGGGGTGTTTGCCTTGAACCAGATGAGCAAGATTCGCGGCGCCGGCGAAGACATTGCCTCCATGAGCGTGCCGAGCATCAAAAGTCTGGACGAATTCACTCAACTGACCCTGCGCCTGCGGGTGCTGTCCTACCGCTTGCTGGTGAACCGCGAACCAGACGTGCAGCAGAAAACCTTCGAGCTGTTCGATCTGCGTAATCAGCAGATTCGTGACGCGCAGAAAGTCTACGAACCGCTGATCGAGGGCCCGCAAGAGCGTGCCGCCTACGATCAGTACGTGCAGTTGCTGGCGCAATACCGCCAACTTGAAGACCGGATGAAGACGCTCTCGCGCAACAATCAGGTCGATGAACTGCGCACAATGCTCAATAGCGAATTGCTCTCCAACTCCGAGGCCGTCAACGCGGCACTGGGCAAGTTGCTCGAGATCAATACGCAACAGATCGAAGTCACCGACACCCGGGCCGGCGAACAGTATTCAACGTCGCTCAACCTGGTCATCACCTTGTTGGTCTTTGCCAGCGGCCTGACCTTGCTGTTCGCCTGGCTCCTGACCAACAGCATCACCAAACCGATTGCCAACGCCTTGAGCGCGGCCGAAGAAATCGCCGAAGGCAACCTGACTCGCCCGATTCATGTCGATGGCGATGACGAAGCCGGCCGCTTGCTGCTGGCCATGTCGAAGATGCAGGAAAAGCTGCGCGACACCCTGCAGCGGATTTCCGGCTCGGCTACGCAACTGGCGTCCGCCGCTGAAGAACTGAACAGCGTCACCGACGAAAGCGCCCGTGGCCTGACCCAGCAGAACAACGAAATCGAACAGGCCGCCACCGCTGTCAATGAAATGACCAGCGCCGTGGAAGAAGTCGCGCGTAACGCTGTGAGCACGTCCGAAGCCTCGAAGAACGCCACCACCTCGGCCGGTGACGGCCGTGACCTGGTGCAGGAAACCGTCAGCGCCATCGAACGCATGAGCGCCGATGTGCAGAGCACCGCGACCTTGATTGGTGATCTGGCCAACGAGTCCCGTGACATCGGCAAGGTGCTGGACGTGATCCGTGGCCTGGCTGACCAGACCAACCTGCTGGCGTTGAACGCAGCGATTGAAGCCGCGCGTGCCGGTGAAGCCGGACGTGGCTTCGCAGTGGTGGCGGATGAGGTGCGTGCACTGGCGCATCGCACTCAGCAGTCGACCAGCGAGATCGAACGCATGATCGGCAGCATTCAGAGCGGCACCGAACATGCGGTGAACTCGATGCGCAACAGCACCGAACGTGCTGAATCGACCTTGAACATCGCCCGCGGGGCAGGTCTTTCGCTGGATACGATCAACAGTGCCATTGTCGAGATCAACGAGCGCAACCTGGTAATTGCCAGCGCGGCCGAAGAACAGGCGCAGGTCGCCCGTGAAGTGGATCGCAACCTGGTGAACATCCGTGATTTGTCGGTGCAATCGGCGACCGGGGCGAATCAGACGAGTGCGGCGAGCAATGAGTTGTCGCGATTGGCGCTGGACCTGAACAACATGGTTGGGCGGTTTAGCCTCTAACCGCCGACACCTTCTCTGTGGCGAGGGAGCTTGCTCCCGTTCGGCTGCGAAGCAGTCGCCAATCAGCCTGCGCGTTGAATCTGATTCACCGCGCCGCCTCTTCGGGGTCGCTGCGCGATCCAACGGGAGCAAGCTCCCTCGCCACAGGGATCAAGCTCAATCTCGGTGACGTTGTCGCTGCTGCAAAAGCTTTTTGACAGCATCACATTTCAACAGGTTAGAATCGCTGGCACGCAGACTGCATGGTCAGTTTGTGCCCGCCTTTCAGCTTTCTGGAGTACTGCCTTTGAATGCGACGACCATCAACAGCCTGTTCTTGATCGGCGCGTTGCTGGTAGGTGCGAGCATTCTGGTGAGCTCACTTTCCTCGCGCCTCGGCATCCCGATTCTGGTGATCATCCTCGCCGTGGGCATGGCCGCCGGCGTCGACGGCGGCGGCATTATCTTTGATAACTATCCCACGGCTTATCTGGTCGGCAACCTCGCCCTCGCGGTGATCCTGCTCGATGGCGGTTTGCGCACCCGCGTATCCAGCTTTCGCGTGGCGTTGTGGCCGGCGTTGTCGCTGGCCACGGTCGGGGTGTTGATCACCACCGCGCTGACCGGCATGGCCGCCGCCTGGCTGTTCAACCTGAACATGATCCAGGGTTTGCTGATCGGTGCCATCGTCGGCTCGACCGACGCCGCGGCAGTGTTCTCGCTGCTGGGCGGTAAAGGCCTGAACGAACGGGTGACTGCCAGCCTCGAAATCGAATCCGGCAGCAACGACCCGATGGCGGTGTTTCTCACCGTCACCCTGATCGACATGCTCGCCAGCGGCCAGACGGGCCTGCATTGGAGCCTGCTCGGGCATTTCGTGCGTGAATTCGGCATCGGGGCCGTGATTGGCCTCGGCGGTGGCTGGGTCATGCTGCAATTGGTCAACCGGATCAACCTCGCCAACGGCCTCTACCCGATTCTGGTGATTGCCGGCGGCCTGGCCGTCTTCGCCCTGACCAACGCCCTGCACGGCAGTGGCTTCCTGGCGGTTTACCTCTGCGGCCTGGTGATCGGCAATCGTCCGGTGCGCAGCCGCCACGGCATTCTCCACATGCTCGACGGCATGGCCTGGTTGGCACAGATCGGCATGTTCCTGGTGCTGGGGCTGCTGGTGACGCCGCATGACCTGTTGCCGATCGCCCTGCCCGCGCTGGGTCTGGCGCTGTGGATGATTCTGTTTGCACGGCCGCTGTCGGTGCTGGTCGGCCTGCTGCCGTTCAAGGCGTTCCATGGCCGCGAGAAGGCGTTTATTTCCTGGGTCGGCCTACGCGGCGCGGTCCCGATCATTCTGGCGGTGTTCCCGCTGATGGCCGGCCTGCCGGATGCCCAGCTCTACTTCAACCTTGCCTTCTTTATCGTGCTGGTGTCGCTGCTGGTGCAGGGCACGAGCCTGCCGTGGGTGGCGAAACTTTTGAAAGTGACCGTTCCGCCGGAGCCGGCACCGATCTCTCGCGCAGCGTTGGAAGTGCACGTTACCAGCGAGTGGGAGTTGTTCGTTTATCGCCTCGGCGCCGAGAAATGGTGCATCGGTTCGCCCCTTCGCGAGCTGAAAATGCCCGACGGCACGCGTATCGCCGCTCTGTTTCGTGGTCAGCAACTGCTCCATCCGTCGGGTAGTACGGTGCTCGAAGTCGATGATTTGCTGTGTGTGATCGGCCACGAGCACAATCTTCCAGCCCTCGGAAAGCTCTTCAGTCAGGCACCGCAGCGCGGCCTCGATTTGCGCTTCTTCGGCGACTTCGTGCTCGAAGGAGACGCCCAGCTGGCCGCGGTTGCGGCACTGTACGGGTTGAAAGTCGAAGGCATCGATCCAGACATGTCCCTGGGCCGATTCATTGCCCAGAAAGTCGGCGGTGCTCCCGTCGTCGGTGACCAGGTGGAGTGGAACAACACCATCTGGACCGTTGCGGTCATGGAAGGGAACAAGATCGGCAAAGTGGGCGTCAGATTCCCCGAAGGAAGTCGCCCCGGCCCGGGCTTGTTCCTCTAAACTCCAACCTTCGTCTCGTTTTCGATCGGTCTCTATGCCAACCCTGCGCACTTTTTTCATCATGGCCCTGTTGGGCTTGAGTCTTTCTGTCGGTACGTTGCAAGCGGCTGGACCGCCGACCAGCGAAGCCGTGCAGGCGAGTCTGGACAAGATCGCCGATCGCAAACTGCCGGAAGCGGATCAAAAAGCGTTGCAGGGCATCCTGCAAAACACGCTGACTCAGCTCAATAACAAACGCGATTACGATCAGAAATTGATCGATCTGAAGCAGCAACTGGCCACCGCTCCCAAGCAGAACATCGAGAACCAGCGGGAATTGGCGCGGCTGAAAGCCAGCAAGGCACAGCCAGTTGCGCAGCGCTACGCCAACCAGTCGGTCCAGCAGCTCGAGCAAGTGCTCACCGAGCGCTCGACCCAGCAAAGCGATCTGCAGAAAGCACTGGCCGACGCCAACAGTCTGGTGATTACCGCCCAGACACGACCCGAGCGCGCCCAAGCTGAAATTTCCACCAGCCAGACGCGCATCCAGCAGATCAACAACATTCTCAAGGCCGGCAAAGACAACGGCAAAGCGTTGAGCGGCGAACAGCGTGACCAGCTCAACGCCGAGCTTGCGGCACTGAATGCCTTGATCCCGCTGCGCCGCGAGGAGCTGGCCGGTAACAGCCAGTTGCAGGACCTGGGCAACAGCCAGCATGATTTGCTCACGGAAAAAACCGATCGCCTGGATCAGGAAATCCAGGAGTTGCAGACCCTGATCAATCAGAAGCGCTTGGCCCACTCCCAAGAGGCCGTCACCCAACAATCCATCGAAGCGCAGAAATCCGGCAGCAGCAGCTTGCTGGCCACCGAAAGCGCGGCGAACCTGAAACTCTCTGACTACCTGCTCAAAAACACCGACCGCCTCAACGCAATCACCCAGCAAAACCTGCAAACCAAGCAGCAACTGGACAGCGTGACCCAAAGCGATTCGGCCCTGGACGAGCAGATCAGCGTACTCAAGGGCAGCCTGCTGCTCTCCAAGATTCTCTACAAACAGAAGGCGGCCCTGCCGCGCCTCAAGCTCGACCGCGACCTCGCTGACCAGATCGCCGACATTCGCCTGTTTCAATTCGAAGTCAGCCAGCAACGGGAGCTGCTCAACAACCCGGCAACCTACGTCGACAATCTGTTGGCGACCCAACCGCCGGAGCAAGTCACCCCGCAGCTGCGCAAGAGCCTGCTGGAGCTGGCCACCACCCGCGCAGACCTGCTGGAGCGCCTCAACCGCGAACTGAGCGCGGTGCTCAACCAATCCATCACCCTGCAACTCAACCAGAAGCAACTGCTCAGTACCACGCAAAGCCTGCGGGCGACGCTCGATGAGCAGATGTTCTGGATCCCCAGCAACAAGCCGCTGGATCTGGAATGGATGCACGGCGTACCGGAGCGTTTGCAACGGCAGGTCACCACGCTGCCGTGGGCTTCCAGCCTGAGCGAATTGAGCGATGGCCTGATCCAGCGGCCGTTGTTGTTCCTGCCCCTGGTGTTGCTGATCGGCGCCCTGCTGTGGCGGCGTAAAAGCCTGTACGCCCGATTGAGCAAAGTTCACCAGGACATCGGCCACTTCAAGCGTGACAGCCAATGGCACACGCCGCAGGCCATCTTGATCAATATTCTGCTGGCGATGCCGGTCTCGCTGGGCCTGGCCTTGTGCGGCCTGGCCCTGCAGATCGACGCCCGCGGGCAGAACGCCAACATGGGCGCGGCGCTGCTGCAAATGGCCCAGGCCTGGCTGGTGTTCTACACCGCTTACCGGATTCTCGCGCCGGGCGGCGTGGCTGAACTGCATTTCCGCTGGGAAAAACCCCAGGTCGAATTCCTTCAGGGCTGGGTCCGCCGACTCGGGTTGGTGGTGATGGCATTGGTCGCCGTGGTGGCGGTGGCCGAACTGCAACCCTCGACGCTGGCGGATGACGTGCTCGGCATGCCCGTGGTGCTGACCTGCTACGCCTTGATGGCCTGGCTGCTCAGCCGTCTGCTGGTCAGCAGCCCGACGCACCAGAACGCTTCGCTGTTCCGCAAAGCAGTCGGGGTCCTGTTTACCATCCTGCCCGTGGCATTGTTCGTGGCGGTGTGCTTCGGCTACTACTACACCGCGCTGAAGCTCAGCGACCGGTTGATCAACACCCTTTACCTGCTGATGTTCTGGCTGGTGATCGAAGCCACGTTCGTTCGTGGCCTCAGCGTGGCGGCACGACGCCTGGCCTACCAACGCGCCCTGGCCAAACGCCAGGCGGCGAAAGAGGCCGGCGACGGCGAAGCGGTGATCGAAGAGCCGACGCTGGACATCGAGAAGGTCAACGAACAGTCCCTGCGACTGATTCGCCTGGCACTGCTGGGCGGTTTCATCGCGGCGCTGTATTGGGTCTGGTCCGATCTGATTTCGGTGTTTTCGTACCTGGACAACGTCACCCTCTACGAATACACCAGCGGCACCGGCGCCAATATGAGTATGGTGCCGATCAGCATCGGCGACATGCTCGGCGCGCTGATCATCATCGGCATCACATTCGCCCTCGCGCGCAACTTGCCGGGGCTGCTGGAAGTGCTGGTGCTGTCGAAGTTGAACCTGGCGCAGGGCAGCGCCTATGCCACGACCACGTTGCTGTCCTATGCGATCGCCGGCATCGGTTTCGTCTCTACCCTGTCCACCCTCGGCGTGAGCTGGGACAAGTTGCAATGGCTGGTGGCGGCGTTGTCGGTCGGCCTCGGCTTTGGCATGCAGGAGATCTTCGCCAACTTCATCTCCGGCATCATGATTCTGTTCGAACGCCCGGTGCGGATCGGCGACACCATCACCATCGGCAACCTGTCGGGCACGGTCAGCAAGATCCGTATCCGCGCCACAACCATCACCGACTTCGACCGCAAGGACATCATTGTCCCGAACAAGACGTTCATCACCGGGCAACTGATCAACTGGTCCCTGACCGACACCATTACCCGGGTGACCCTCAAGCTCGGCGTCGATTACGGTTCGGACCTGGACCTGGTGAAAGAGCTGCTGCTCAAAGCCGCGCGCGATAACCCACGCGTCCTGAAAGACCCGGAACCCCACGTGTACTTCCTGAACTTCGGCGAAAGCACCCTCGACCACGAGTTGCGCATGCACGTGCGTGACCTCGGTGACCGCAACCCGGTGCTGGACGAGGTCAACCGCTTCATCAATCGCGAGTTCAAGAAGCAGCACATCAACATCTCGTTCCGGCAGATGGAGGTTTACCTCAAGAACCTTCAAGGCCAGGAATACAAAATGGTACCGATCGATCCCGAATCCAAAACCATCGCGCCGCTGGTGGATAGCAAGGCGCCGCAAGAGCCGCCGCCCACCAAACTCGACTAACGGCCCTATCCCTAGCAGAATGCTCGGACATTCTGCTGGAGATGGCCGTTGAAACCTCTCGACGAACTGACCTTCGATAATCGCTTCGCCCGCCTGGGCGATACGTTTTCCGCCCATGTGCTGCCCGAGCCCATCGACAACCCGCGCCTGGTGGTGGCCAGCCCAGCAGCCATGGCGTTGCTCGACCTCGACCCGGCCGTGGCCGACACCCGGGAGTTCGCCGAGCTGTTCAGCGGCCATAAGCTCTGGGCGGATGCGGTCCCGAGGGCGATGGTTTATTCCGGGCATCAGTTCGGTTCTTACAACCCGCAGCTGGGCGACGGTCGCGGTTTGTTGCTGGGCGAGGTCTACAACGAGGCCGGCGAACACTGGGACCTGCACCTCAAGGGCGCCGGTCAGACACCCTTTTCGCGCATGGGCGATGGACGCGCGGTACTGCGCTCGTCGATCCGCGAGTTTCTCGCCTCCGAAGCACTGAATGCCCTGAACATCCCGACTACCCGCGCCCTGTGCGTGATCGGCTCCGACACCCCGGTGTGGCGCGAGAAGCAGGAACGCGCGGCCATGGTCCTGCGCCTGGCGCCGAGCCATGTGCGTTTCGGGCATTTCGAATATTTCTACTACACCAAACGCCCCGAGAAGCAGAAAGAACTCGGCGAGCACGTATTGGCCATGCATTTCCCCGAGTGCCTGGAACAACCGGAACCGTATCTGGCGATGTTCCGCGAAATCGTCGAACGCAATGCCGAGCTGATCGCCAAATGGCAGGCGTACGGCTTCTGCCACGGCGTGATGAACACCGACAACATGTCGATCCTTGGCATCACCTTCGACTTCGGACCGTTCGCCTTTCTCGACGACTTCGACGCCCATTTCATCTGCAATCACTCGGATGATCAGGGCCGGTATTCCTTCAGCAACCAGGTGCCGATCGGCCAGTGGAACCTCAGCGCCCTCGCCCAGGCACTGACGCCGTTCATCAGCGTCGACGCCCTGCGCGAAACCCTTGGCCTGTACTTGCCGCTGTACCAGGCCCACTACCTGGACCTGATGCGCCGCCGCCTCGGCCTCACCACCGCTGAAGACGATGACCAGAAACTGCTGGAACACCTGCTGCAACTGATGCAGAACAGCGGCGTCGATTACACCTTGTTCTTCCGTCGCCTGGGGGATGAATCACCGGAATTGGCCGTCGCCCGCTTGCGCGATGACTTCGTCGACATCAAAGGCTTCGATGCCTGGGCCGAGCTGTATGTCGCCCGGGTTGCCCGCGAAGGCGAGATAGATCAGGAGCAGCGGCGCAAGCGGATGCACGCGGTCAATCCGTTGTACATCCTGCGTAACTACCTGGCGCAGAAAGCCATCGACGCGGCAGAGAGCGGCGACTATTCAGAGGTTCGGCGACTGCATGAGGTGTTGAGCAATCCATTCGACGAGCAAGCGGGGATGGAAAGCTACGCCGAGCGGCCGCCGGAGTGGGGGAAACATTTGGAGATCAGTTGTTCGTCGTGATGCTGGTCAGTCCAGGGGATCCATGGCACTGACGACGCGAGCAACGATGTCTGCCATCGTAACGTCATCAAGTCGCTCAATGAACCTGGCTGAGCCGTCGCGCACACGCTGCTCAATATCAAAACTACGTACCTGATTACAAACCGCGACACCGTTTGTTTCTCCCGAATATGTGAGCATCACCGTGCCTGCCCGGTTGTGTTGTCTTGATAAACGTAGCGTGCGACTCCAAATCAGTTTTAGACAGCCCAAACATTCAGAGCTCCGACCATGACCGACCCACTCCTCATCCCCTGCCCCCACTGCAACGGCCTCAACCGCATCCCCGCCGAACGCCTCAACGACCATCCAAAGTGCGGCCGCTGCAAGGCCCAGGTCCTGCTGAGCAAGCCGTTCGAATTGAAGCAAGGCGATTACGCCAGTCAGATCAAGGGTGATCTGCCGCTGCTGGTGGACGTGTGGGCGCAGTGGTGTGGGCCGTGCAAGTCGTTTGCGCCGGTGTTCGAGCAGGCGGCAGGGCAATTGGCGGGTAAGTGTCGGCTGGCCAAGCTGGACAGCGAGGCGAATCAGCAATTGTCGGCGCAGTTGGGGATTCGCTCGATTCCGAGTCTGATCCTGTTCAAGAACGGCCGGGAAGTGGCGCGTCAGAGCGGGGCGTTTCCGTTACCGCAGTTGATGAGCTGGTTGCGTAGCCAGGGGATCTGAACGAGATCTCGTCATCACCCCGCAACTGTAGGAGCGAGGCTTGCCCGCGAAGAGGGCATAACATTCAACACTACAGTTGACTGCCAGATCGTCTTCGCGGGCAAGCCT
>NZ_JASCOM010000185.1:0-12318 GCF_029959925.1 Pseudomonas sp. PS02303 | reverse complement strand
GAGCCTGCTCGCGATAGCGCAGTGTCAGACGACATCAATGGTGACAGACATACCGCTATCGCGAGCAGGCTCACTCCTACAGTTGATCTCCAGTGTTTGGGGGATCGTGGTCAAAAAAATGCCCCGCACTTGGCGGGGCATTTTTTGTTCGACGGTTAAGCCTTACAGCCCGTCGAGCATTGCCTTGTTACGCACGGCACCCTTGTCGGCGCTGGTCGCCAGCAGGGCGTAGGCCTTCAGTGCAGTGGTCACCTTGCGTGGACGTTTTTCCACAGGCTTCCAGCCTTTCTGATCCTGCTCGGCACGGCGACCGGCCATTTCTTCGTCGCTGATCAACAGATTGATCGAGCGGTTCGGAATGTCGATCAGCACCTTGTCACCGTCCTGCACCAGACCAATCGCGCCGCCTGCAGCGGCTTCCGGCGAAGCATGGCCGATGGACAGGCCCGAGGTGCCGCCGGAGAAGCGGCCGTCGGTGAGCAGGGCGCAGGCTTTGCCCAGGCCTTTGGATTTCAGGTACGACGTCGGATAGAGCATTTCCTGCATGCCCGGGCCGCCTTTCGGACCTTCGTAACGGATGATCACGATGTCGCCGGCCTTCACTTCGTCGGCGAGGATGCCGCGAACGGCGCTGTCCTGGCTTTCGAAGATCTTCGCGTTGCCTTCGAAGACGTGGATCGATTCGTCGACGCCAGCGGTTTTCACCACACAGCCGTCCAGTGCGATGTTGCCGTAGAGAACGGCCAGGCCGCCTTCTTTCGAATATGCATGCTCAACACTGCGG
This sequence comes from Pseudomonas sp. PS02303, assembly GCF_029959925.1. Classification (NCBI taxonomy): domain Bacteria; kingdom Pseudomonadati; phylum Pseudomonadota; class Gammaproteobacteria; order Pseudomonadales; family Pseudomonadaceae; genus Pseudomonas; species Pseudomonas sp. PS02303. Next base: position 11,534 of record NZ_JASCOM010000185.1, on the reverse strand, counting down.
ATGCAGCCGTTTTCACGGTCGTCGTCCAGGGTTTCCCAACGGGTCGACTGGCTGAATGCGGTTTGCGTCGGGATGCCCGCCGGGCCGGCTTTGAAGAAGTGATGCACGGCTTCATCGTCGGTCTGGGTGATGTCCCACTTGGCGATGCCTTCGGCCAGGGTCTTGCTGTGCACGGTCGGCAGATCGGTGTGCAGCAGGCCGCCACGGGCCAGCGAGCCGAGGATGCTGAAGATCCCGCCAGCGCGGTGCACGTCTTCCATATGGTATTTCTGGATATTCGGAGCGACTTTGCACAGTTGCGGCACGAATCGGGACAGGCGGTCGATGTCGCGCAGGTCGAACTCCATCTCGGCTTCCTGGGCGGCGGCCAGCAAGTGCAGGATGGTGTTGGTGGAGCCGCCCATGGCGATGTCCAAGGTCATGGCGTTTTCGAACGCCTTGAAGTTGGCGATGTTGCGCGGCAATACCGACTCATCGTTCTCGCCGTAGTAACGCTTGCACAGCTCGACGATGGTGCGGCCGGCCTGCAGGAACAGCTGTTCGCGATCACTGTGGGTCGCCAGGGTCGAACCGTTGCCCGGCAATGCCAGGCCCAGGGCTTCGACCAGGCAGTTCATCGAGTTGGCGGTGAACATGCCGGAGCACGAGCCGCAGGTCGGGCAGGCGCTGCGCTCGTACTCAGCGACTTTCTCGTCAGAAGCGCTGGAGTCGGCGGCGATCACCATGGCGTCGACGAGGTCGAGGCCGTGGGAGGCGAGTTTGGTCTTGCCGGCTTCCATCGGGCCGCCGGAAACGAAGATCACCGGGATGTTCAGGCGCAGGGCGGCCATGAGCATGCCAGGGGTGATCTTGTCGCAGTTGGAGATGCAGACGATGGCGTCGGCGCAGTGGGCGTTGACCATGTATTCGACGGAGTCGGCGATGATCTCGCGGCTCGGCAGCGAATAGAGCATGCCGTCGTGGCCCATGGCGATGCCGTCATCCACGGCGATGGTGTTGAATTCTTTTGCCACACCGCCAGCGCGTTCGATTTCGCGGGCGACCAGCTGGCCCAGGTCCTTGAGGTGGACGTGGCCCGGTACGAACTGGGTGAACGAGTTGGCAATGGCGATGATCGGCTTTTTGAAGTCGTCATCTTTCATCCCCGTGGCGCGCCACAGTGCGCGGGCGCCGGCCATGTTGCGGCCGTGGGTGGATGTTTTCGAGCGGTAATCAGGCATGAAGCACTCCGGGCGGCTAATCAGGTATCAAAAGGGAAGTGAGCTTCTATTGACGTCTGGAACACCCAGAAATGGCCGTGTGTCCGGAAGTTGCCGATAACTTTGCGGGATCGCCGCGCGCTTCAGCTTGAGCTCATAAACCCGCCGGGGGATGACTGGCGATGAATGTCGCGATTCTACACGGCTGGCGTCAGGAGGGAATGCCGGGAAGCGTTGATCCGGCGCTGACACAACGTGCGGGATGACGACTGGCAGGTTTCAGCCCGCCTTCAGCGCCAGATGCCGTCGTGTAATCAAGACATTCAGGCCAAGGCCCGTAGCACTCAAGCTCAGGAAGCACAGGGCTAGTGCTGTGGTCAGGTCTTCGGAGGCAAGGCTGATCACTACGCTGATCACACCGCCGCACATGAAAATCAGCACGCCGCCTACCGAGGTCGAGGTTCCGGCATTCCGGGGGTAGAGACTCATGGCTTTGGAGTTGGCGATGGGCCGGGCAATGGTGGTGCCTGCCGTACAAATCAACATGGGTATCAGCACCGCTGCCGCAGAGAGCCCGAACTGTTCCGCCAACCACAGCATGACCAGCCCTGACAAAGCGATCAGCCCCAGGCCAATGACTATTTGTGTGTTGGCCTGCAGGTACCGATGCAGCGCGCTGGCGACAATCCCGCCAAACACATAAGCCACGCCATACAGCAGCAACGCCCAGGCAAATGCGTAAGGCGACAGCGCCAGCCGCTCCATGAAAATGATCGGTGAAATGACGATGAACGAGAAATGGCAGGCAAAAGCCAAGGCTGAAATCAACCAATACCCCATGAAGCGCAAATCCGAACACAGCCGCCAATAGGCGCTGAAAAAACGTTCAGGTGCCGTGGTATGAAGGTGAGGGTTTTCCCTGAGCAGAAAGAAGGCTTTAAGCCAGACAATGACGGCCAGGCTGATAAACACATAAAAGCTGCCCTGCCAGCCTAGCTGCAATTGCAACCAGGTCCCCAGCAGCGGCGAAATCGAAATGAATACCCCGCCGCCGGTCACCATCCAGATTCTGATTCGCTCCTGTTCCTTGCCGACGAACAGATCCTGAACCAACGCCTGTGACAGGACGAATGACCCGCAACCAACGGCCTGGATCACCCGGAAGAACAAAAACCAGCTGTATTCGCTGGACACCACACACCCTGTCGCTCCGACCACCGCAATTGCGATACCGGCCAGCAGTAATTTCTTGCGTCCCCACAAATCCGACAATGGTCCGACCAGCACCACGGACAACGCCAGGCCAATGGCGAACACGCTCACCGACAGGGCGATGTCGGACGGTGAGGTCCGAAAGTAGTCAGAAAGATCGGGAAAGGAGGGGAGCACCACATCCAGGGGAAAGACGCCGAGCAGCGTCATGGTCATCAACAGAATGACCATGGCACGTTGTTCGCCCCGGGCTACCTGTTTTCCGTCATTCATCGAATAGCCCTGCCCTGGAGAAAAGTTGGCGATTGGCAGGCAGATCGAAGAACCCGGCTTTTTTCATTGCGTTGAGCGTGGCACCAGCACTCGATCGGACGCGCAGGCGCTGTGCTTGCGAGCCGGTCAGATCCCCAAGGATCTGCGCGACAGACGCTTCACTCAGGCCGGCGCTGCGCAGGCTTTCCCCAAGCCAGCGTTCATCTATCTCAAAGAAAATCAGCAGGATTTCCGCGAGCGACCTCGCGGTAAACGTGCGTTGGCCGCAGTTCAATTGCACCCACAGATGGTGGAATACTTCGCAAAAGTAGCGACTGTGACGCGCTTCGTCGGCCAGGTGATCCCTGAGCATTTCCTGAACGCTGCTCACCAGCGTGTCACGGCAAACGTCGAGCAGTTCCTTGGCGATAATCGTTTCCGAGACGAAGCCGACGAGAAACCACGCCAGTGCCTTGTGCTTGTCCGGTGTGCGATCGAGCAGGGCGTTCAGCCGGGCTATCCGGTGGGGCACGACCGGGCGATCTGTCATGTCGTAAATATCGGCAATCTGCTCGGCGAGGCTGTTGGAAAACAGTGCGTGATAAGCCTCATCCGTATAGAGCTGCAGCGCGGCGGTTTTCATCCGTGGGGGGATGGATACCCCCAGTTCGTTGTGGACGATGGTTTCCACGGAACGGTTGACGATGCGGTGTTCCAGCAGGGTGGTGTAGTCGAGGAAATACACCAGATGGTTGGCGGACAGGCGATGAGTGATTGCTCTGCCTGCTGCTTTGATTGCCGGATGATTCAGGTAGGGCAGAAATTCCGGCGCAAACCAGTGGCGGGTTTCCAGTTGCCGTTTCAGGTCCGGTGGCAATTGGTAGGTGTGTTCGCTGATCCGCACCGAGGCTCGGGTGTTCCAGTCTCCAAGGGTGAAGCGATGGGCCCATGAGGCAGAGGCTGACGCGGGGTCGATGAGGGGCTCGGTCATTGTTCCGCCCCCCGACTGCTCAGCAGTGCTTTCAATTCCTTGCACATCACTTGCCCGTCGCTCTGGCCGCAGCCGACAAAGAACAGCGGTTGCTCTGCGCTGTTCTCAAGTCCCAGCAGCGCTTCGACCTGGTTGTCCGTCAATGCACCGGTCAGCCAGGTGTTCAATCCCAGCGCGGTGGCCGTCAGTTGAAAGGTCTGGGAAATATGGCCGGCCTCGACGTAGGCCATTCGGTAGGCCCGCGAGTGTTCATATTTCCACCACAGCTTGTCGAATCGGCTGGTGATGAACAGGCCTGCGGGCAGGTTATTGATGAAGTGTTGTCCGCACATCAGTTGCCCTAAAGGCTGGGGAGGCAGCGGATTAACCAGACTCAGCGCGTGCCCGGTGGGGTGATAGGCGTAGACACCGGGTGGCAGGCTGCTGACGTTTTGCACCAGCAGAAAGCCTTCGCAGGCATTCAGTCCGCCTCCGGACGGGCTGCTGCGCCGGGCGCCGAGACCTTCGACGATGCTTTCGTCGACGTCGTTTTCGCGCTCATGCAGATAGCCGAGGGACAGGTACAGCAATGTACTGACGGCTTCGAGGGAAACGGCTTCACCCGTGAAGGTGCGGCAGGTTTTCCGATTGACCAGGGCGTTTGCCAGGGAACCTTCCGGCAGGCAGGAAGGTTTTGGCAGGGTAATCAGCTCGCATCCCAGGCGTTCCGAGCGCCTGGCTTTCGGCGAGGGCGTGCTCAGTACGTCGCTGCAATGATCAAGGTATTGTTTTGACCATTCATTGATATTTTGCGGAACGTGTTCGCACGGAATGTTCTTGGTGCCGATATGGAATATCTTCGACAGTTCGTCCCAGCCCCAGTCTGTAGTATCTGTTATTGCAGTTGTCAGTATTCCAGCGTCAAGTAGCTGGGTGTCAATTGTATTGCGTTCGTTGAACTTTTCGGGGTTGTCGATAAGTTCTGCCAGTCGGGTTGAGTACTTCAGGTTCAGTTCAAACTGTTTGTGATTCTTGTAATCCCAGACTATTTGACCGGGCGTGCGTGGAAGTATGAATAAATGAGGACTGATCTGCATGATGGGCGGTTCGCTCTGGGCAATGCCATAGAAAACGCTGGGTAGCCGGCACTCCCCAGCGTCTCATTTACTTAGCGGGCTTTAGGGGCGACCAGGAAAGCCAGGTTGGCGATGCTGTTAGCTTCCAGAGTAATTGCTTTCATTTGGAACTCCTTGTAATTGAAAGTAAGAGTCACTTCGTGGTGACACGCTCAATCATAGAGTGTAATGAGCGCTTATCAAGGCGATATTGGGTAGGAAACTTCCAGTAATTTCGTCGGATCGATCTTAGGCATGAACAAGTTTTGTCAGTTGAATGCTGAATAGTGAAAGGCGCAGGGAAACGTCCTGCAAGTCCGTAGGATCGCAAGTGTAGGAAGTTTGAACGGAATTCAATAACAGATAATAAAACGGGGAGCCCTCTGGCTCCCCGTCAAACCGGTGTCATCAGCTGTTTGGCAGCAACCGGCAGGTGATGCTCTTGATGTAGCGGGTTTCGGCGATGGCCGGGTGGACCGGGTGGTCCGGGCCCTGACCGCCGCGCTCAAGCATCTGGATGTTGCGGTCCAGGTGGCGGGCGCTGGTCAGCAGGATGTTCTGCAGATCGTCTTCCGGCAGGTGCATCGAGCACGACGCGCTGACCAGGATGCCGTCCTTGCTGAGCAGGCGCATGGCTTGCTCGTTCAGGCGGCGGTAGGCGCCTTCACCGTTCTTCATGTCTTTCTTGCGCTTGATGAAGGCGGGTGGATCGGCAACGATCACGTCGAAGCGTTCTTCGCTGGCTTTCAGCTCTTTCAGGGCTTCGAACACGTCGCCTTCGATGCAGGTCATTTTTTCGGCGAAACCGTTCAGCGCGGCGTTGCGCTCGACGCCGTCGAGGGCGAAGGCCGACGCGTCGACGCAGAACACTTCACTGGCGCCGAACGCGGCCGCTTGCACACCCCAGCCGCCGATGTAGCTGTACAGGTCCAGCACGCGTTTGCCTTTGGCATAAGGAGCCAGGCGTGCGCGGTTCATGCGGTGGTCGTAGAACCAGCCGGTTTTCTGGCCCTGGATGACCGGTGCTTCGAACTTCACGCCGTTTTCTTCCAGCGCGACCCACTCCGGCACCAGGCCGAACACGGTTTCGACATAACGGTTGAGGCCTTCGGCGTCACGGGCAGCGGAGTCATTCTTGAACAGAATGCCGCTTGGCTTGAGCACTTGGGTCAGCGCCGCGATCACGTCTTCTTTATGGGCTTCCATGGTCGCCGAAGCGATCTGCACCACCAGGATGTCGCCGAAGCGGTCGACCACCAGGCCTGGCAGCAAGTCGGAGTCGCCGTAGACCAGGCGATAGAACGGCTTGTCGAACAGGCGATCACGCAGGGACAGGGCAACGTTCAGGCGATGGACCAGTAGCGACTTGTCCAGCGGCAACTTGATGTCGCGCGACAGCAGACGGGCGCAGATCAGGTTGTTCGGGCTCATGGCCACGATGCCCAGCGTCTTGCCGCCGGCGGCTTCGAGGATCGCCTGGTCGCCGGCTTGAAAACCGTGCAAAGGGGTCGCTGCTACATCGATTTCGTTGCTATAGACCCACAAGTGGCCGTTTCGCAGGCGACGGTCGGCGTTGGCTTTGAGGCGCAGGCTAGGCAGGGACATGACGTCGCTCCGGAAAAAAGAGCGGGAGTATAGCGTGTTGAGGCTTGCGGCGGGCCGGGCGGGCGATGAAACGCTGATGGACTCCTCGCGGGCAAGCCTCGCTCCTGCTGGATCGTGTGAATCTGCAGGCGCGAGGCTTGCCCGCGAAAGCGATGTCGATGGCTATGCAGAAATGAAACATTTCGCCAATGTGTCGGCCGGTGTGTCGGATCCAACTTTATAAAGGTTAGAATCGCCCCCTGGCCCAGAGTGTGTACTTATGTCCCAAGAGCTGACTTCCGAACAGATTCAACAGTCCCTGCAAGGCATCAGTGTGCCTGCCCAGCCGCAAATCATGGTGGATTTGCAGATGGAGCAGTACATGCCCGACCCGGACCTGGAAGTGATCGCGAAGCTGATCTCCCAGGACCCAGGGCTCTCTGGTGCCTTGCTGAAGATCGTCAACTCGCCGTATTACGGCTTGAGCAACAAGATCGCCTCGATCCAGCGTGCGGTGAACCTGCTGGGCAGCCGTTCGATCATCAACCTGATCAACGCGCAGTCGATCAAGGGCGAGATGAACGACGACACCATCGTCACCCTGAACCGGTTCTGGGATACGGCTCAGGACGTGGCGATGACCTGTCTGACGCTGGCCAAGCGCATCGGCGCCCAGGCCGGTGACGAAGCGTACGCGTTGGGTCTGTTCCACGACTGCGGCGTGCCGCTGATGCTGCAACGGTTCCCCAACTACATGACCGTTCTGGAAGAGGCCTACGCCAACGCCAGTGCCGAATGCCGGGTGGTCGACACCGAGAACCGGGTGTTCAACACCAACCACGCGGTGGTCGGTTACTACACGGCCAAGTCCTGGCGCCTGCCGGAGCATGTGACCGCCGCTATCGCCAATCACCACAACGCCTTGGCGATCTTCAGCGACGAATCTTCGCGCAACGCTCAGCTCAAGAACCTGCTGGCGATCCTGAAAATGGCCGAGCACATTTGTGCGTCATACCGGGTGTTGGGTAATCAGACCGAAGACCACGAATGGAACAGCATCGGGCATCTGGTGCTCGATTATGTCGGCCTCTCGGACTACGACTTCGAGACCCTCAAGCAAACGATTCGTGACCTCGGCGCCCACCGCTGAACATCGGCTGCCGCATTTATTCGAGCGCCCTGATTCGAGAACACCATGCCTGAACTGCCGGAAGTCGAAACCACCCGCCGCGGGATTGCGCCGCACCTGGAAGGCCAGCGCGTCAGCCGGGTGATCGTGCGTGACCGCCGATTGCGCTGGCCGATTCCTGAAGACCTCGATGTGCGTCTGTCCGGCCAGCGCATCGTGCTGGTGGAACGCCGCGCCAAGTACCTGCTGATCAATGCTGAAGTGGGCACGCTGATCAGTCACTTGGGTATGTCGGGCAACCTGCGATTGGTTGAAGTCGGTATGCCGGCGGCGAAGCATGAGCATGTGGACATCGAACTCGAGTCCGGCCTGGCTCTGCGCTATACCGACCCGCGCCGGTTTGGTGCGATGCTCTGGAGTCTCGATCCGCTCAACCACGAACTGTTGATTCGCCTGGGGCCGGAGCCGTTGACCGACCTGTTTGATGGCGATCGCTTGTTTCAGCAGTCCCGCGGACGATCCATGGCGGTCAAGCCGTTCATCATGGATAACGCGGTGGTGGTCGGCGTCGGCAACATCTACGCGACCGAAGCCCTGTTCGCCGCCGGCATCGACCCGCGTCGCGAGGCCAAGAGCATTTCCCGGGCGCGCTATTTGAAGCTGGCGATCGAGATCAAACGCATTCTGGCCGCGGCCATTGAGCGGGGCGGTACGACGCTGCGGGACTTTATCGGCGGCGACGGTCAGCCGGGGTATTTCCAGCAGGAATTGTTTGTCTACGGCCGGGGCAGTGAGCCCTGCAAAGTCTGTGGCACTGAACTGCGCGAAGTGAAACTGGGGCAGCGCGCCAGCGTCTTTTGCCCACGCTGCCAGAGCTGATACGTGCGACGGTCTATAGTCAGTGTTCTCACTGCCTAGCCGAAGGACCGCGCCATGAATTCGTTTCGAACCCTTGTTGTTGCGCTGCTGCTGAGCGTCGGTGCGCCCGCGCTGGCGGCTAGCAGCGGCAGCGGTGATCCGCGTTACACCATCCAGAATCCCCCGGCCTACGCCATGCTCGGCGACTTGCTGATCGCCAGACCGTTGCTGGTGGTGGCGACGGTGATCGGTGCCGGGGCGTTTGTGGTGTCGTTGCCGTTCACGGCCTTGGGCGGCGGCATCGGCGATGCGGGACAGACGCTGGTGGTTGATCCGGCGAAAGCCGCATTTGTGCGGTGCCTGGGGTGTATCGGGGAGGGGTTTGAGCAGCGGGAGTGAATCAGTTACATGTTCGGTGTACCTGATGGCTTCATCGCGAACAGGCTCACTCCCACAGTTGATTTGTGTTGTGAATCAAATGATGTGAGCACCACAAGCCCACTGTGGGAGCGAGCCTGCTCGCGATGAGGCCGGCACAGGCACTACAAAAATGCCTGCCTCAAGCCTTCCCGGTAATAATCCGATACTTCGCCATCAACTGCTCTTCAGTCTCCGGATGCGCTTCATCCAGCGGAATGCAATCCACCGGGCACACTTGCTGGCACTGAGGTTCGTCGTAGTGGCCGACGCACTGCGTGCACAGGTTCGGGTCGATCACGTAGATCTCTTCGCCTTGGGAAATAGCGGCGTTCGGGCACTCGGGTTCGCAGACGTCGCAGTTGATGCAATCGTCGGTGATGATCAGGGACATGCTAACTCCAGCCAGGGCGGACGGCCCGGGCGCAATAAACCAATGCGCGCAATTGTGCCGCATTGGCGCCCGCAGTGCACGCGGGCGCCGCTTGAGCGGTCGTTACTTCTTGAAGCGTTCGGTGAGGGCATCCGCTACCGCAGGGTGGACGAACTTGGTGATATCGCCGCCCAACGCTGCGATTTCACGGACCAGCGTCGAGGAAATGAACGAATAACGCTCGGACGGTGTGAGAAACAGACTTTCCACATCCGGCGCCAGTTGGCGGTTCATGTTGGCCAGCTGGAATTCGTATTCGAAGTCCGACACCGCGCGCAAACCACGCAGGAACACATTGGCGTTCTTCTCTTTGGCGAAATGCGCCAACAGCGTCGAGAAGCCGACGACTTCAACGTTGGGCAGATGTTTAGTGACCTCGCGGGCCAGCTCCACACGTTGTTCCAGGGGAAACAACGGGTTTTTCTTCGGGCTGGCAGCGACGGCGATGATCACATGATCGAACAGGCGCGCGGCGCGTTCGACCAAGTCGCCATGGCCCTTGGTAATAGGGTCGAAGGTACCTGGGTACAACACTCGGTTCATCGCGTCGTCCTGGCGGGAGTCCGTTGGGGAGTCGGATGGTATCGCAGCCTTCCCGGTCGGCCAAGTCGCCTGTTGGGTAAGAAAGCACTATAGACGATTGGAATATTCTCCGTTTTCATGGGTTTTTCAAACGTTCGGCCAGCGAAGTCGCCAGTTGCGCCGTCAATCCGTAGACCGACAATTGCGGGTTTGCGCCAATGCTGGTGGGGAACAGCGAGCCATCGTGGATCGACAGATTGCTGATCTGGTGATGCCGGCCAAGGCTGTCGGTCACGGCGTTTTTCGGGTCTTCGCCCATGGCACAACCGCCCATCACATGAGCGCTGCCCAGGCGGGTGCGATACAACTCAAGGCTCAAACCGTCGATCAACGTGCGCGCTTCGGCCAGGGTTTTCACGTAGCGCGCGTCGGCGTGCATCGGCATGACCGCGTTGGCGCCGCCGGCGAACTGGATCTCGGCCATGCTGTGAAAGGCCCGGCGCAAGCCGTCCCAGGCGTAGGGTGAAACTTGATAGTCGAGCACCGGCGTGTTGTCGCCGCGCAATTCGACACTCCCGCCGGGGCTGTCCGGGTGGAAACCATCGCGCAACAGCGCCAGCATCGCGTGGGTGTGGGGCAGATTTTCCATGTGCCCGGCGTTTTCCTTGCCAAAACCGCCGAGCAGGGTGGAGGCCAGCGCCGGGTGCAGTGGCGGCACCTCCAGTTTGTAGGACATCTTGCCGGTGGTGCCGTCCTGCCATTGGAAGTGGTCGGAATAGATCGACTGCGGCGCACCGTAGAACGGGTTGATCACCTCATCGAACAGCCCGGCGGACATGTTCACCAGGTGCAGGAATGTGCGTTTGCCCAGCCGCTGGTGCGGATCGGGCGCCTCCGAGCGCAGGAGCAGCGCCGGGCTGTTGATCCCGCCGCCCGCCAGCACGTAATGCCGCGCCTTGACCGTGATTGTGCGTCCGGTAGGTGCGACGCAACGGTCGTCCATCGCCACACATTGCAGGCCCGTGACCTTGCCGTCCTTGATCGAAAGCGTTTCGGCGCGGGCCAGATACAGCAGCTCGCCACCTTTTTCCAGGGTCGCGGGGATGGTCGTGACCATCATCGACTGCTTGGCGTTGGTCGGGCAGCCCATGCCGCAATAGCCAAGGTTCCAGCACCCGCGCACGTTGCGCGGGATCACATGCCAAGTGTAGCCGAGCTGCTCACAGCCTTTGCGGATCACGTCGTTGTTGGCGTTGGGCGGCACCATCCAGGGCGCAACGCCCAGGCGCTGTTCCATTTTCTCGAACCAGGGCGCCATCTCGGCCGGGCTGTGGCCTTTGACGTTGTGTTCCCTGGCCCAATGCTCAAGCGTCGGGTCGGGCGTGCGAAAGCTCGATGTCCAGTTGATCAGCGTGGTGCCGCCCACCGCGCGGCCCTGGAGGATGGTGATCGCGCCGTCCTTGCTCATGCGACCGATGCCTTCCTGATAGAGGCTGGTGTAGGCCTGGTCTTCGAGCATCCTGAAGTCGCTGCTGGTCTTGAGCGGGCCTTCTTCGATCAGCAACACCTTGTAGCCGGCGGCGCTGAGAATTTCTGCGGTGGTCCCGCCGCCCGCGCCGCTGCCGATGATCGCCACGTCCGCGTCCAGGGTCAGGTCCTGGGTCAGTTGCGAGCCGTTGTAGGTTTTCCAGCCACGGGCCATGCCTTCGCGGAACGGGTCGGGTACGTGCATCTTCGGGTTCTCTAGTTGTTATGGTTTTGGATGCAGTGGTGTTTCATGAGGATGCCTTCGCGGGCAAGCCTCGCTCCTACAAGGGCTTACGCGGTTCTGTAGGAGCGAGGC
>NZ_JASCOM010000184.1:0-12320 GCF_029959925.1 Pseudomonas sp. PS02303 | reverse complement strand
CACGCTTCGCTTTTCACCACTCATTAGGCCGAGCGTTAGCTCGCCTGCTTTTGATCTTGATCTGCCCGCCCCTTCGGGAGGCTGAGTGGAGGCGTTCATCTGGGGGGGGGGCGCGTAGCGCCGTGCGGCGAAGCCGCACACATCGAGAGGAGGTCGAAGCGAAGCCGACCGGAGGCGATGCCCCCAGATGAATGCCGGAGCGAAGGAACGCCGAGCCCAGGCGAGGGGCCGGACGTTCGGGGCGAGCCTTTTTTTGCTTACTTTTTTTTGGCGTTTGAAAAAAAAGTGAGTCGCCGTAAGGGCGAAACCATAAGCGGCCGTTACCGCAGGAATGGATATGTACACCACGCAGAGACAGGTCGGCTATCAGGCCGCCTTCGCAAACAGGCTCCACAGCCCCCCATTACCAAATCGCAGGCGAAAAAAAGGGCAACCGAAGTTGCCCAAAATGCCTTGCGTGCTCATTACATCCAGAAAGAACTACGGCTTACGCTTATGCGAATCCTTCCAGATAAAAAATCCGAACCCTGCGAAAAACAGAACCATGAGGCCGACTGTCAGCACCCCGGCGATCACCACGTTGTCGAAAAACATGACGGCTCTCCTGCACTTGCCCTGTTGCGATAGGGCTAAGTTAACCAATCAGGCAGAAGAGAAAATTGACCAGGATCAATGTCGCCCAAGACAGGGCGTAAAGGAGGGGAAATAACTGACCTGCATCAACGGATGCAGGGTGTTTCAGCGCTTTTTCGGCTTGTTCTTCGGTTTCTTCTTGGCTTTACCCAACGGCATCGCCTGCTCAAACGCCTGACGCACTTCATTCAGACGCTTTTCATTAAGGTCATGAACCCGCTTGGCGCGTTCGGAATTGAGATCAATCAGCTTGTCGTCTTGGCTCATGGTGCTCAGTACATCGTATGGCAGGGTTGTCACAATAATGCGTTCTCACGGCAGCGCTGACCAGCCACAACCTCAAATCTGGATATCGACCCACAACCCCTGGCGCGGCTGATCTTCCATCAACGGCGCCACCGGCACGGTATTGTCGGCATTGAGCTCGTTACCGGGAATCGCCAGATGCTCTTCCGGATCTTCATCAGCCTCACGACGACGCCGTTCCCGCTCCTGCTTGCGCCGCTGTTCCTCGCGCAGCTGAAAAGCCGCTTCTTCGGGATCTCGCTGTTGCAGGTCGATGGTATTTTCGTTGGAGCTTTCCTGCACCGGCACGACAGGCGGAATATCCGGGCGCTGGCGGATCGGGTCCTGCTGTGACGTGATCGGCACGGCACTCAAAGGGAGCATCGGTGGCAGCATAATTATTAGTCTCCTGTCAGCAGGCTGTCGGCTGCGGGGATGGCGACTTGAGCCATCGGTCGCAAACTGTGACCGGTTTGGCACCAATTGGTGCCCCGACCTGCAAGCATCGCGTCGCTGGGCTAACGTAAGAGTGCGAGTTTTTATGAGAGTCCTTTGGCCCTGAAGCCCTCATTCCGTTAAGATAGCCCGCTTTTTCAAGGTGGGAGTCAGGCAGCATGGCGCAGCAGTATCAACCGGGGCAACGCTGGATCAGTGACAGCGAAGCCGAGCTGGGTTTAGGCACCGTTCTGGCACAGGACGGCCGCTTGTTGACCGTGCTCTATCCGGCCACTGGCGAGACTCGCCAGTACGCGCTACGGAATGCGCCCCTCACCCGCGTGCGGTTTTCGCCGGGCGACTCCATCACTCACTTCGAAGGCTGGAAGCTGACCGTCCAGGAAGTCGACGACGTCGATGGCCTGCTGGTTTACCACGGCCTCAACGCGCAGAACGAAGTGGTTACCCTGCCGGAAACCCAACTGTCGAACTTCATTCAGTTCCGCCTGGCCAGCGACCGGTTGTTCGCCGGGCAGATCGACCCGCTGGCCTGGTTCTCGCTGCGCTACAACACCCTGGAACACACCAGCCGCCAATTGCAGTCCGCGCTTTGGGGCCTCGGTGGCGTACGCGCGCAACCGATCGCGCACCAGTTGCACATCGCCCGCGAAGTCGCCGACCGCATTGCGCCGCGGGTTCTACTGGCCGATGAAGTGGGCCTGGGCAAAACCATCGAAGCCGGCCTGGTGATCCATCGCCAACTGCTCTCGGGCCGCGCCAACCGCGTGCTGATCCTGGTGCCGGAGAACCTGCAGCACCAGTGGCTGGTCGAGATGCGCCGCCGCTTTAACCTGCAAGTCGCGCTGTTCGACGAAGAACGCTTCATCGAAAGCGATGCCGCCAACCCATTTGAAGACACCCAGCTCGCGCTGGTTGCACTCGAGTGGCTGGTGGACGACGAAAAGGCCCAGGACGCGCTGTTCGCCGCCGGTTGGGACCTGCTGGTGGTCGACGAAGCGCACCACCTGGTGTGGCACGAAGACAAGGCCAGCCCTGAATACACCTTGGTCGAGCAACTGGCCGAAGTCATTCCCGGCGTCCTGTTGCTGACCGCGACCCCGGAACAACTGGGTCAGGACAGCCACTTTGCGCGCCTGCGCCTGCTTGACCCGAACCGTTTCCATGACCTGCACGCCTTCCGCGCCGAGAGCGAAAACTATCGCCCGGTGGCCGAAGCCGTTCAGGAGCTGCTGGACAAGGGGCGCCTGTCGCCGGAAGCGCACAAGACCATTCACGGTTTCCTCGGCAACGAAGGCGAAGCGCTGCTGACCGCCGTCAATGATGGCGACATCGAAGCCAGCGCCCGCCTGGTCCGCGAACTGCTGGACCGCCACGGCACCGGCCGCGTGCTGTTTCGCAACACCCGCGCCGCCGTGCAGGGTTTCCCGGAGCGCAAACTGCATCCGTACCCGCTGCCGTGCCCGGACGAATACCTCGAACTGCCGCTGGGCGATCACGCCGAGCTGTACCCGGAAGTCAGCTTCCAGGCCCAGCCGGACGCCAACGAAGAAGAACGCTGGTGGAAATTCGACCCGCGCGTCGAGTGGCTGATCGATCAGCTGAAGATGCTCAAGCGCACCAAAGTGCTGGTGATCTGCGCCCACGCTGAAACCGCCATGGACCTGGAAGACGCCCTGCGTGTGCGCTCCGGTATTCCGGCCACGGTCTTCCACGAAGGCATGAACATCCTTGAGCGTGACCGCGCCGCGGCCTACTTCGCCGACGAAGAATTTGGCGCACAGGTGCTGATCTGCTCGGAAATCGGCAGTGAAGGTCGTAACTTCCAGTTCTCGCACCACCTGGTGCTGTTCGATCTGCCATCCCACCCGGACTTGCTCGAGCAGCGTATCGGTCGTCTGGACCGGATCGGCCAGAAGCACATCATCGAACTGCACGTGCCGTATCTGGAAACCAGCCCTCAAGAACGGCTGTTCCAGTGGTACCACGAGGCGCTGAACGCGTTCCTCAACACCTGCCCGACCGGCAACGCCTTGCAGCATCAGTTCGGCCCGCGCCTGCTGCCACTGCTGGAAAATGCCGACGATGGCGAGTGGCAAGCGCTGATCGACGAAGCCCGCGCCGAGCGTGAGCGCCTGGAAGCCGAACTGCACACCGGCCGTGACCGCTTGCTGGAACTCAACTCCGGCGGCGCTGGCGAAGGTGATGCGCTGGTCGAGGACATTCTCGAACAAGACGATCAGTTCGCCCTGCCGATCTACATGGAAACCCTGTTCGACGCATTCGGCATCGACAGCGAAGACCATTCGGAAAACGCCCTGATCCTCAAGCCGAGCGAAAAAATGCTCGACGCCAGTTTCCCCCTGGGCGACGACGAAGGCGTGACCATCACTTACGACCGTAACCAGGCGCTGTCTCGCGAAGACATGCAGTTCATCACCTGGGAACACCCGATGGTGCAAGGCGGCATGGACCTGGTCTTGTCCGGTTCAATGGGCAACACCGCCGTGGCGCTGATCAAGAACAAGGCGCTGAAACCGGGCACCGTGTTGCTGGAACTGCTCTACGTCAGCGAAGTGGTTGCGCCGCGCTCGCTGCAACTGGGCCGTTACCTGCCGCCGGCCGCCCTGCGCTGCCTGCTCGATGCCAATGGCAACGACCTGTCGGCACGGGTGTCGTTCGAAACCTTGAACGATCAACTGGAAAGCGTGCCCCGCGCCAGCGCCAACAAGTTCATCCAGGCTCAGCGCGATCAACTGACGCCACGGATCAACGCCGGCGAAGAGAAGATCTTCCCGCGTCACGCCGAACGGGTTGCCGAAGCGCAACGTCGTCTGGCGGCCGATACCGACGAAGAGCTGGCACGTTTGACCGCACTGCAAGCGGTCAACCCGACCGTGCGCGACAGCGAACTGGTTGCCCTGCGCAAACAACGCGAGCAGGGTCTGGCGATGCTGGATAAAGCCGCGTTGCGGCTGGAAGCGATTCGGGTGTTGGTGGCGGGTTAAACCGCCCCGCTCCACCGCTGAAAACAAGAAGGCCCGCAGTGATGCGGGCCTTTTTTATTGCCTGAAATTTGATGCAGTGATGCTGATGGCCGCATCGCTGGCAGGAGCAGACTAGCGCCCACAGGGGATTTGTTAACGCTGTAGATCCAATGTAGGAGCCAGCCTGCTGGCGATAGCGATTATGCAGTCGCCACTGCAACATCAGATTCACCCACAGCGACCAACCCTTCCTTCATCCGCTTCGAATCCCGAACAAAACACCGCGAAGCCAAAAACAGAAACACCATGGTGAAAAACAGCGCCACCGGGATCAAGTACATCGCGTCATGCAAGCCGACCGCCTTGAACGCCTCGGTCATTTGCTCGGTGCCTGCCGCGGTCATCGCCGTGTGCGCGAAGTGGTCGGACAAACCACCCACCACCACCGGCCCCAAACCACCGCCCAGCAAGTACAACCCGGCGAAGAACAGCGCCATCGCCGTGGCCCGCAAGCGCGGTTCGACCACGTCCTGAATCGCCGTGTAAACGCAGGTATAGAAGTTGTAAGCAAACAGCCAACCCACGCTGAACACTGCCACGAACACCCCGATCTCGATCCGCCCGGCATGCAGCGCCCACGCGGTACAGACCGTCGAGATGATCAGGCTGAACGCCGCAAACAGCAGGCGCCCATTGGCCACTCGCTGGTGAATCTTGTCGGCGACCCAGCCACCGAGCGTCAATCCGAACAAACCGGTCACGCCGACGATCACGCCGGTCGCCACCGCCGCTTCCTGCAACGGCATCAGGAAGTAACGCTGCAACATCGGCACCAGAAACGAGTTGCAGGCATAAGTAGCGAAGTTGAAGCACAACCCGGCCAAGACCAGCCAAAGAAAGGTCGGCACCGCCAGAATTCGCCGGATCGGCTTGTCGACTTTCTCTTGCGAGACCTGCACGGTTTCTGCCGCGCCACGCTTCGGCTCTTTGATGAAGAACATGAAGATCGCGAGGATCAGCCCTGGCACCGCCGCGATGAAGAACGGTGCACGCCAGCTGTCGAACGCTTTGACCATTGCGCCAATGGTGAAGAACGCCAGCAGCAGGCCCAGTGGCAGACCGAGCATGAAAATGCCCATGGCCCGCGCGCGACGATGCGCCGGGAACAGGTCGCCGATCAGCGAGTTGGCGGCCGGCGCGTAACTGGCTTCGCCGACGCCGACGCCCATGCGCACGATCAGGAACGCCCAGAAATTGCCCACCAGCCCATTGACCGCCGTCAGACCGCTCCACGCCGCCAGGCCCCAGCCCATCAGCTTGCTGCGCGAACCGGTATCGGCCATGCGCCCCAGGGGCAAGCCGGCAATGGCGTAGACGATGGTGAATGCAGTACCGATGATCCCCAGCTGAAAGTCGCTGAGGTGCCATTCCATGCGGATGGGTTCGATGATGATGGCCGGGATGGTGCGATCAAAGAAGTTGAACAGATTGGCCAGGAACAGCAGGAACAGAATGCGCCAGGCATTCGCCGCTTGGGTCGAGTTCTGCATGGGGGTCCGTCTCTTTTATTGTTATTGGGGCTTCGCTGTCCCCGGAACCTCCAATCTAGACAGGCCCGCCGGAGCTGTCTGTAATTATTCGTAATGCTGATATCAACCCATGGAGCCAAATCCAAACCTGTGGGAGCGAGCTGCTAGCGAAGAGGCCGGCACATTCAATACAGAGGGTGACTGATCCGCCGCTTTCGCGAGCAGGCTCGCTCCCACAAGGGATTCTGCAAGGCAAGTATTTCTCGCCATTTGGTCACATGAAAAAATACTTTTTCGCCCCCTTCCCAAGTTCAAAGCGAAGCCTAGAATAGCGGCCTTGCCTGCCCCACCAATCCCCTATCCCTCTTTGATTATCGCCCATGTCCGAAGCCAGTCCGTGTCTGAATTGCGGTGCCTGCTGTTCTCATTTTCGCGTGTCTTTTTTCTGGGGTGAATGCACCTCGGCCGGGGGAACGGTGCCTGACGAGCTAGTCGCACCCATCAGCCCCAGCCGGGTGGCCATGCTGGGCACGGACTGCAAACCCACTCGCTGCGTCGGGCTGGTCGGCGAAGTCGGCAGCACCGTGCAATGCTCGATTTACGACCAACGTTCCAGCACCTGTCGGGAGTTCGATGCCTCCTGGGCCAACGGCGAGGCAAATGTGGATTGCGATGCGGCACGGGCAGCGTTCGGATTGCCGGCCCTGCAACCGGAATTCGATTTCCCTTATGAGCAGATCGCCTGAATACCGGCGCCTGTAATTACAAAATGTTCGAATGCAATGTGCCACTACCGTTTGCACTCTTTGTGTGACCTCTATACTCCAAGACATTCGCCAGGGTTCATGGTGTCGGCTGGATAAATACGAGGCGTCCGATGGAGTGGCCAGCTTTATATTTCACGACTCAACTGCCTGAGACTGGCCAGGTCATCCTCAATTGCACCCATAACCCCTTTCTGGTGTTGCTGGCCTATGTGGTCGCCTGTGCGACCGGCTTCGCCACACTGGACATCACCGAGCGGATCGGCCACGCCGAAAAAGCGGCGTCCCAACGTCTGTGGCGCTGGGTTGGTGCCGGGTGTCTGGCGGGCGGTATCTGGGCCATGCACTTTGTCAGCATGCTGGCCTTCCAGGCCCCGATCGAAATCCATTATCAGTTACCCGTCACCCTGATCTCGTTGCTGTTTGCACTGACAGCTTCGTGGCTGGCGATGCATACCCTCAGCCATCCTCATCTGACTTTCTGGAAAACACTGCGGGCCGCGATATGGATCGGCCTGGGTATCGCGACCATGCATTACGTGGGTATGGCCGCGATGCGCTCCTACGCGACGGCCTATTACAACCCTGTCCTGTTCGCTCTCTCTATCGTGATCGCAATTGGCGCCAGCCTGGCGGCCCTGTTGATTTCCCGTCACCTGTGCGAGGGCAGCGGCGTGGTTCATCAACTGCTCAAATACACCGCCAGCCTGGTGCTCGGAGCCGGCATCGTCAGCATGCATTTCACTGGCATGGCGGCGCTCAACCTGGTGCTTCCCATCGATAGCCCCCAGCCATTGCCCGACGACAACACCCACCTGCAACTGGGGCTGACGGTGGCGGTAATGACCTTGCTGATCATCGGCAGCAGCATCAGCGCGGCATTGGCCGACAAGAAGCTGCAACACAAGGAATCCGACCTGAAGCGGGTCAACATCCTGCTCAGCCAACTGGATCAGGCGCGCTTGTCGCTGCAACAGGTGGCGCACTACGACGCGCTGACCAACCTGATCAACCGCCGCGGCTTCAATCAGATTTTCGCCGAAAAACTGCTCGAAAAGACCAACGAAGGCGGGATGCTTGCCGTGATGTTCCTCGACATCGACCACTTCAAGCGGATCAACGACAGCCTGGGCCATGACGCCGGCGATGAATTGCTCAAGGTCCTGGCCAGCCATATCAAGGATTCGGTACGCAGCCATGACGATGTGGTGGCGCGCTTTGGCGGGGACGAGTTCTGCATCCTCATCGGGCTGCATGAGCTTGAAGAAGCCCGGAGCATGGCCCAACGCATCATGCTGAAGATGAAGGAGCCCATCGAGCTGTCCGGCCGCAGCATGGTCATGACCACCAGCATCGGCATCAGCGTTTTTCCGCAAGATGGAACGACCTGCGAGGAGCTGCTGAAAAACGCCGACCTGGCGCTTTACCAGTCCAAGGGCAGCGGGCGCAACGGGCTGCATTTTTTCAGTCCACACATGAAAAACCGTGCCACGCTGGAGCTGCAACTCGAAGAAGAACTGCGGTACGCCCTGCGCAACGACGCCGGTCTGATCCTTTATTACCAACCGATCTACGACCTGAAAAGCGGCCAGGTCACCAAACTCGAAGCGCTGATTCGTTGGCAACACCCGGTTCACGGGTTGCTGGCACCGGATCGGTTCATTGCTATTGCCGAGGCCAACGGCCTGATCAACGAACTGGATAACTGGGTATTGCACAAGGCCTGTGAGGATCTTGGAGTGCTGTCTCGCCAGGGGCGCGAAGAACTCAAGATCGCCGTGAACTGCTCGCCGCTGAACCTCGCCCGGGAAGAGTTGGCCGATGAAATCGAAAACGCCCTGCGCATCGCCGGAGTGTCACCACAACGGCTGGAACTCGAAGTCACCGAAAACGCGCTGATGGGCAATCTCGCCAACACCCTGGCGTTGTTGAAGCAGATCCGTTCTCTCGGCGTCTCGCTCTCGATCGACGACTTCGGCACGGGCTATTCATCCCTGGCCTACCTCAAGCGCCTGCCGCTGAACACACTGAAAATCGACCGCTCGTTCATTCAGGACATCCCCAAGGCCACCCAGGACATGGAAATCGTCCACGCCATTATCATCATGGCCCACACCCTGCATTTACAGGTCGTCAGCGAGGGCGTCGAAACGCCCGAGCAACATGACTTTCTCGAACGCCAGGGCTGCGACCTGGTTCAAGGCCACCTGCTCAGCCGCCCGGTACCGCTGGCCGAGCTGCCTGCGGTGCTGGCCGAAATCAATCAGCGCAAACATTCACGCAGTGTCAGTTCTCTGAGCCTGGCTACGGTACAACTGCACTAACGTCGACGGATCCTTTTCCAAAAAGCCCTGCCCCCCATGCAGGCGCATCAGTTGTGCGGCCAAGCCGCTGATCGGCGTGGCCGAGCCCTGTTCGCGGGAGAATTTCACCGCGGTGTCGAGGTCTTTGAGCAGCGTACGCACGTGCCACTTCACCGGTTCGAAACGACTCTCGGCCATTTGCGGGGCGAGGATCTGCAGCGGTTTTGAATCGGCGAACCCTCCCGCCAGCGCCTCGGCGATCAGGCTGGCGTCAACCCCGGAGCGCTCGGCCAGTGCCACCACTTCAGCAATCACCAGTGCATTGCAGGCAACAATCATCTGATTACAGGCCTTGGTCACCTGCCCGGCGCCGACACCGCCCATGTGAGTCACCCGCTGACCTAGGTTCAACAGCACCGGCCTGACTCGCTCAAGGTCTGCCGCTTCGCCGCCGACCATAATGGCCAGGCTACCGGCCTCGGCACCGACGACCCCGCCGGACACCGGAGCGTCCAGCCAACGCATGCCGCATTGGTCGACAAGCGCCGATGCCATGTCCCGCGTCGCCGTCGGTTCCAGACTGGAAAAGTCCACCAGCAACTGACCGCTTTTCGCCCCCTCGGCAATGCCAGCCGGACCGAAAACCACCTCGCGCACCACCGCCGTGTCCGCCAGGCACAGCATCACAACTTCGGCGTGCCGAGCCAATTCGGCCGCTGTCGCCACTTGCCGGGCGCCGGCCTCGACCAACGCTGCGCACTTGGCCGGGTTGCGATTCCACACCGTCAGCGGATACCCCGCCGCCAACAGGCGGCGGCACATGGGCAAGCCCATCAGGCCGATTCCGGCAAAACTCAACGAAGGTAGCGTTGACATCATTTAGCCTTCTTTTTGATTAAAGATCGCAGAATATTGGCCGATTCATCATGACTAAGGAAAGGATTCCCCCGAGCGACGCTCAGGCTTAGTCCCTGACGCTTGGGCAAAATACGCGCTAAAAAAGTCGCGAGTTCCTATTCCGTGAAGGTTCGACGACACCGTGTCGCCGAGCTAACCAGCCCAGGTACATGGCGCCCAATGACCTCTAAAAATAATCCGGCCACTACGGTTTCCGACCTGACACTGAGCCCCGCGGCGAACAGCCCCTCATCGTCGAAGCCATTGATCCCGTCACGTCCTCTGGCCAGTCAGCAATACCTGTATTTCACCGAAACCAACACCGACCGCATCCTCGATAACCTCGATGGCCTGCGCGACATGGTGTTCCCGCGCCCACCGCACCTGGAAGGCGACAACGAACAGCACAGCGATCAGGAATTCCCCTCGGTGTGCCTGATCGGCCTGGGACGTTGCGGTTCCAACATCGCGCTCGACGTCGCTGAGCTGGTGTACAACGCCCGCAAGTTCTACCTCAACGAATTCAACAACGAAGACCGCCTGTCGCCGGACAAACGTTACGCCGAAAAGGGTTACAGCCCGGCGCAGTGGATCCGCAACAACCTGCGCCTGGGGCCGAACAAGGCCACCAAACCGGTGTTCCTGGTCGAGCCGCTGGTGATGCTCGGCGACCTGGACAAAGACATCGCCGGTCGCATCCGTTTCTCGCGCAAGGGCGAAAAGAGTGGCTTCCTGCGCGACTACAGCAAAATGAAGATCATGGACTTGTCGGAAGTCCACGCCGGTGGCGCCGGTAACGCGCCGATCCTCGGTCAGTACCTGGCCAAGATCATCCTGAACAAGGACACCCAGCGTTTCTCCAGCCCGGACTGGAAAATGATTCACTCGTACCTGATCGACAGCTGCGGGATCAAGGCCAACCAGTCGCGCCTGTATTTCTCGATCTTCAGTGCCGGCGGCGGTACCGGTTCGGGCATGGCCTCGGAATTCGGCCTGGCCCAGCAACACTCGTACATGAACAAGACGTTCGACACCAAGCCGATGGATGAGCACGACGGCAAGAGCGGTCACTCCTTCGTCTTCGAGCCGATCTTCACCAGCGGCATCTGCGTGCTGCCGAACATTTCCGATCACCGCAGCGAAATGTCCGAGGCGCTGCACATCAACGCCGGTCGCCTGCTGTGCAAATACCTGTCGGAAGAGTGGGACTTCTCCTATAACTTCGCCAACGAAGACAGCAGCGAGGCCAGCGTCATGGGCCGGATCCGCCCATGGAACGCCATGATGCTGATCTCCAACGACATCATGCGGTATGCCGAAGAAAGCGATGACGGCAACATTCAGAACATCGACGTCAACGCGATGGAAAAGCACGCCAACCAATACATCTCGCAGCAGATTTTCAACATTCTGACGGCGCAGGCGGTCACGACTGACTACGACCAGAACTATTTCCGTCGCGCCGGCATCGACATCGGCGAAACCATTCGCCTCGACGCCAACGACCTGTTCATGAGCCTGGCCGGCCCGGTGGCGATTGCCTACGCCGAGTCCGTGGTGCCGGAAACCCCGCCGCCGAGCAGCGACAAGTTCAAGGTGTTCGAGAAAGAGCCACAGCGTCTGAACATCGACGACCTGTTCTTCCGTTCCATCGACCTGCCGCACTTCAACAAAGTGACCCAGGCGATCGAAGGCATCAGCCTGTTGCCGATCGAGTCCAAGCGCTATCGGGCCTCGCTGGAGCAGTACAAGAATTCCGGTTATGACGCGGCCGCGTTGCACGACCTGCACTTCTTCAAGAACTGCTCGTCGGTGGTGTCGATTGTCTCGCTGCCGAAAGACTACAAGCTGTCCTACATGGACTTGAACCGGTTGAAGACCCACCTCAACAGCCTGTTCCCCAACACTACGCTCAAGCGTTATGCCCTGGTGATCGGCGCTTCGGCCAACTTGTCGCTGACCACCCTGATCGCCAAGAGCCCGTGCCTGTCGGACGATTTCCTGACGCTGATCGTGGCCTTCATCAAGCGCTGCTTCGCGAAGAACCCGTACCGCTTCGACGACACCCTGGATAACTCGATCCTCGACTTCATCATCAATGAAGACTTCGACGAAGACCTGATCGACGATCTGCTGAACGAGTTCGAGAACCCGGCGAAGATCCTCGACACCAACTGGTACGCGATCAAACCGATGTACGAGAAGAAGTACCGCGAGCTGATCAACGACAAGGACAAATTCGTCTCGATCAACGACATTCGCCTGTCGCGCGACTGCGTGAAGAAGGCGATCAAGTACCTGCGTGAGATCTACCGTCACCGGATTGGCAAGACCAAGGTTATTTCGCTGAATAACCATACCGGTAAAACCTTCTAAAACCGCGTCGCGCCCAATCGCGAGCAGGCTCGCTCCCTCAGGGATCGCATTTCTTCTGAAGAAACGCGGTTAACTGTGGGAGCGAGCCTGCTC
>NZ_JASCOM010000183.1:0-12343 GCF_029959925.1 Pseudomonas sp. PS02303 | reverse complement strand
AGGCTTGCCAGCGAAGAGGCCATCTCATTCAACAGAGATGTTGACTATTAGGATGCCTTCGCGGGCAAGCCTCGCTCCTACAGGGGCGGCGGTGAATTCAGAACTTGAGAGCGGCAGCCTTGGCCGTCACTTCAACCCCTTGCTGCCCGCTCGGGCTGATCAGCTGTACCTGAATCTTCTGAGTGGCTGGGAAAGTGTTGAAGATATTGGCCAGGTCCAGGGTTTTCAGCGCGCCCGGGGCTGAGCAGGTGAATTGGTAATGGGCGTGGATTTCGCTGTGGTCGTGATGATGTTCGTCTTTGGCATCGTGATCGTCATCAGCATCCGGCTTGTCACCGAACAACGGGCTTTCCAGTTCCTGGGTCGCCACTACGCAACCGGCGGCTTTCGGCAGGTTGAACAGTGCCAACGGTTTCTCAAGCTGCGCACGAGCGGCGGCCACTTTGGCCTTGTCGGCGTCTGTGGTGGCAGCGTGTTCGAAGCCCACCAGGTTCATCGCCGGGCTTTCCAGCTCCAGCTCCAGGGTCTGACCGTCCAGCGCTGCATTCAGGCGAGAGACGCCATGTTCGTGGGCGCTGAGGCTGCCGTGTTCATGGTCATGATCATGTTCTTCAGCCGCGTGGGCGACGGTCAGCGGCAACAGGGCGAACGGCAGAGCGAGCAGCAGACGGCGCATGGCGGGTCTCCGAAAGTAAAATGAAGAGTATGTTATGTAATCTTATAACGAAAGTGCGGGGAGTTTGACCGTCTGCTTGGCGTTGCGCAAGTCACATGGGAGCATGCTCGTCAGAAATGTGCAGGAGCAGACTTATGTTGCGTATACGCGGAAGCATCGGCGACTGGCCGGTGGATTTGACGCTGGAGATGGACGACGGCGATTGGGCGCGGCTTGGTGCGCAGTTGCAGGTGGTCAAGCCTGAGGCCAGTGACGCCCCGGCCAAGCCGGTGAATCAGGATGATGCGCTGTGGCAAATCGCCAAGGATTTGCTGCGCAAGGCCGGGCAATTGAGCGGGCCGGATCTGCTGGATCAGTTGGAAGGACTGACCGGCAGCGCGGCGTCGGGCAAGCGCTTGCTGGTGCGTTTGCGTCATTGCGCGGATGTGAAGGTGTCGAGCGGCGGGGATACGCCGCTCTATAGCTGGATCAACGCAGGTTAATAAAGCGCAGCAAACAACTTGCGGCGGTAGGTGGTCACCAACGGGTGATCATTGCCCAGCAGCTCGAACACCTGCAGCAAGGTCTTGTGCGGCAAGCCTTCGCTGTAGCTGCGATTGCGGACGAACAGCTTCAGCAGCGCATCCAGCGCGGCGTCGTACTGCTGGCGGGCCAGTTGCTGGATCGCCAGTTGATACACCGCTTCATCGTCCTGCGGGTTTTTCGCCAGGCGCGCTTTCAGGTCGGCGGCATCCGGCAAATCCTTGGCTTGGCCAAGGAACTGGATTTGCGCCTTGGCGCCGGCCAGTGCCGCTTTGTGCTCGTCGCTTTTCACTGCGTCGAGCACGGTTTGCGCTTCGCCCAGTTCGCCCCGTTCCGTCAGGCAACGGGCGTAGAGGATCAAGGCGGCAGCGTTGGTGTTGTCTTCGCCCAGCAGCACTTTGAGCGCGGCTTCGGCATCGGCGAAACGGCTGTCGTCGAACAGGGCCTGGGCGTGGTCGAATGGATCGGCCGCTGCGGGTGGCGGCATTTGCACATGAGGTTCAAGCATCGCCCGCACGGCGGACTCAGGCTGCGCACCGGCAAAACCGTCCACTGGCTGACCGTCCTTGAACAACACAACGGTCGGCAGGCTGCGAATGCCGAAGCGGGCGACGATGTCCTGTTCGAGATCGCAGTTGACCTTGGCCAGCAGCAATTCGCCCTGGTAGCTCTCGGCAATGGTTTGCAGCAGCGGCATCAGCGATTTGCACGGCGCACACCATTCGGCCCAGAAATCCACCAGCACCGGTTTGTGGAAAGAGTTCTCGATCACCGACTGGTCGAAATCGGCGGTCGTGGCGTCGAAGATGTACGGCGTTTCCTGACTCATGGGGGATCTCGTAAAAGCGTGAATGGGGCAACTATAAGGCTTGGCAGGGTATCGCTGAAAGTGTGGGCGGTCTGACAGGGCGCTTTCGCGGGCAAGTCGGATCGCCGCACCGCTCGTTCCTACAGGCCCACGCCGATTTGAAGACCGACGCCGAACCTGTAGGAGCGAAGCTTGCTCGCGAAGCTTTTAGCCGCGCCGCGCGTGGTAGAGGCTCACATGCCGAAACTCTTCAGGCTCGGCCAGATCCGGCAGGGTCATCGCTTCCAGCATTTCGATACGTTGATAGAGCGGATGCCTGAAATCCCTTACTCGCGAATCCGCCACCAACGCTTCCTGGCCCCGGCTCAAAAACTCATCAAGCAACGGCAGGTTCGCCCGGTCATACAAAACGTCGGCCACCAGAATCAGATCAAACCGATCCGCTTCGGCGAAAAAATCCGTCGAGTAGCTCAGCTTCACTTCATTGAGTTCAGCATTCGCCCGACACGCGGCAATCGCCAGCGGGTCGAGGTCACAGGCCACCACTTCCAGCGCGCCGGCCTTTACTGCCGCAATCCCCGCCACCCCGGAGCCAGCACCGAAATCCAGCACCCGCTTGCCTTCGACCCATTCAGGGAATGCGGCGAGATAGCGGGCAACCGCCAGGCCGCTGGCCCAGCAGAAACTCCAGTAGGGCGGTTCATGCAGAATCCGCCGGGTTTCTTCCGGGCTGAACGCGCGGTCCATGTTATCGCCGTCGATCAGCCAGAGTTTCAGCTCGGTATCGGGCAACGCAACTGGCACAAGCTGCGCATCACCGAGCAATTCACCCAACGCCCGTTGCAGGTCGAGCGGTGCAATCATGGGGCTTTGACGAATTGCAGCTGACCCAAGGCCTGGGTCGTCGGCTGGGTAATGACCTGCGAAGGCAGGTGCAAAATCAACTGGCCGGACTGGCTGGCGCGACCGCGCAATTCAACGCGAACGCCGGCAGGGAACGATTCCGGGTTGAAGCGCAGGTGAAACGGCAGAAGCTGATTGGTGCCGATCAGGCTCGAACTGGCGAGCAATTGTTGCGGGCGGTCCTGGGCATCGATCACCAGCAGCGCCAGTTCAACTTCGGCGCCGGCCGGTATGCCTTGCAGGGTGCCGCTCAATTCACGCTGATAGGCGGGCAACGGGCCGAGGTTGGCGGACTCCTTGGCTTTTTTCTGCGCGGCCTGTGGGGCTGGCCCTGGTGTTGGCGGCTGGGGCTTGGGCGCATCGCTGCTGCAGGCCACCAGCAGGCTGAAAACACTGAGCAATACGAGTGGTCTTAGGGACATTTGCGGCTCCAGCAAGGTGAAATCCATGGATCAAGCTCTATAGGCAGTCTGTATACCGTAAACCCTATGTCTTGTCTTGCCACGGGGATGCGCTACCATGGCCCTCCCTTTTTTTGTTGCCTGCCACCATGCACTGTCCCTTCTGCGGTGCCAACGACACCAAGGTCATCGACTCGCGTCTGGTCGCCGAGGGCGAACAGGTGCGCCGCCGGCGTGAATGCCTGGCCTGCGGCGAGCGTTTCACGACGTTCGAGACCGCCGAACTGGTGTTGCCGCGCCTGATCAAAACCGACGGTAGCCGTCAGCCCTTCGATGAAGAAAAACTTCGCGCGGGCATGCAGCGTGCGCTGGAGAAGCGCCCGGTGAGTGTCGAGCGCCTCGAATCGTCGCTGGTGCATATCAAACACAAACTGCGCGCCACCGGCGAGCGCGAGGTCAAATCCCTCGTGGTCGGTGAACTGGTGATGGCCGAGCTGCAAAAGCTCGACGAAGTCGCCTACATTCGTTTCGCCTCCGTGTATCGGCGCTTCCAGGACCTCAACGAGTTCCGGGAAGAGATCGATCGCCTGGCCCGTGAGCCGGTGAAAGAATGACCACGTCCCCCGAACAAGCCATCCTCGACGCCCATTACATGGCCCGCGCCCTGGAACTGGCGCGCAAAGGCCATTACACGACACACCCCAACCCTCGCGTTGGCTGCGTGATCGTGCGTGACGGGCAGATTGTCGGCGAAGGCTGGCATGTGCGCACTGGCGAGCCCCACGCTGAAGTCCACGCCCTGCGTGCCGCAGGCGACAAGGCCCGAGGTGCCACCGCTTACGTGACCCTCGAACCGTGCAGCCACCATGGCCATACGCCGCCTTGCGCCGATGCGCTGGTCAATGCCGGCCTCGCCCGGGTTGTCGCGGCGATGCAGGACCCGAACCCGTCGGTGGCCGGTCGCGGCATGCAGCGCCTGGCCCAGGCCGGCATCGCCATCGAAAGTGGCGTGTTGGAAGGCGAGGCGCGCAAGCTTAATGAAGGCTTCCTGAAGCGCATGGAACACGGCTTGCCGTTCGTGCGGGTCAAGTTGGCCATGAGCCTGGACGGTCGCACGGCAATGGAAAGCGGCGAGAGCCAATGGATCACCGGCCCGGCCGCACGTTCGGCGGTGCAACGCCTGCGGGCGCAGGCCAGCGTGGTGCTGACCGGCGCCGACACGGTGCTGGCGGACAACGCCCGCTTGACCGTGCGTGCCGATGAGCTGGGCCTGGACGCCGAGCAAACGGCCCAGGCCATGAGCCGTCCGCCGCTGCGCGTGCTGATCGACGGCCGTCTGCGAGTGCCGCTGGATGCACCGTTTTTCAAGGCCGGGCCGGCATTGGTCGCCACCTGCATGGCGATTGAAGAGCAGTACGCGAACGGCCCGGAATGCCTGATCGTGGCGGGCGACGATGGTTTGGTTGACCTGCGAAAATTGCTGGTCGAACTCGCTGCACGCGGGGTCAACGAAGTGTTGGTTGAGGCAGGCCCGCGTCTGGCCGGGGCTTTTGCCCAGCAAGGTCTGGTGGATGAGTTCCAGATTTTCATCGCCGGCAAGTTCCTCGGCTCCTCGGCACGGCCGCTGCTGGACTGGCCGATCGCGCAAATGAAGGATGCGCCTGAGCTCAAAATCACCGAAATTCGCGCGGTTGGCGATGACTGGCGAGTCATCGCCATTCCTGCGCCAGCGGCGAGCGTATAATTCCCGGCCTGCGCCACGCGACGGCCTTGTTCTCGAGGAGAACTCCATGTTTACCGGCATCATCGAATCCATCGGCAGTATTCGTGCATTGACCCCAAAAGGCGGTGATGTGCGGGTCCACGTAGAAACCGGCAAGCTCGATTTGAGCGACGTCAAACTGGGCGATAGCATCGCGGTCAACGGCGTGTGCCTGACGGCGGTTGAGCTGCCGGGCAACGGCTTTGCGGCGGACGTCAGTCGCGAAACCCTCGACTGCACCGCCATGAACGACCTGAAAAGCGGCAGCCCGGTGAACCTGGAAAAAGCCCTGACCCCGACCACTCGCCTCGGCGGGCACCTGGTCAGCGGTCACGTCGATGGCGTGGGTGAAGTGGTTTCCCGTACCGAGAATGCGCGCGCCGTGGAATTCCGCATCCGTGCGCCGAAGGACCTGGCCAAGTACATTGCCCACAAAGGTTCGATCACCGTCGACGGCACCAGCCTGACCGTGAACGCGGTCGATGGCGCCGAATTCATGCTGACGATCATTCCGCACACCCTGAGCGAAACCATCATGGCGTCATACCAGCCAGGTCGCCGGGTAAACCTTGAAGTTGACTTGCTGGCACGTTATCTGGAGCGCCTGTTGCTGGGCGACAAGGCCGCAGAGCCAACCTCCGGAAACATCACCGAAAGCTTTCTGGCCGCCAACGGCTACCTCAAATCCTGACCCAAGGGGGTGCCTTGTGGCGCTCAATAGCATCGAAGAACTGGTTGAAGACATCCGCCAAGGCAAGATGGTCATCCTCATGGATGACGAAGACCGCGAGAACGAAGGCGACCTGATCATGGCCGCCGAGTGCTGCAAGGCCGAACACATCAACTTCATGGCCAAGCACGCCCGTGGCCTGATCTGCATGCCGATGAGCCGCGAGCGTTGCGAGCTGCTCAAGCTGCCCTTGATGGCGCCGCGCAACGGTTCCGGCTTCGGCACCAAGTTCACCGTGTCCATCGAAGCGGCCGAAGGCGTGACCACCGGTATTTCCGCTGCCGACCGCGCACGCACCGTGCAAGCGGCTGCGGCGAAAGACGCCAAGGCTGAAGACATCGTCAGCCCCGGCCATATTTTCCCGCTGATGGCCCAGGCCGGCGGTACCCTGGCCCGCGCTGGCCACACCGAAGCGGCGTGCGACCTGGCGCGCATGGCCGGTTTCGAGCCAAGCGGCGTGATCTGCGAAGTGATGAACGACGACGGCACCATGTCCCGTCGCACCGAGCTCGAAGCCTTCGCGGCCGAACACAACATCAAGATCGGCACCATTGCCGACCTGATTCACTACCGGATGATCCACGAACGTACCGTTCAGCGGATTGCCGAGCAGCCTTTGGACAGCGAACTGGGCCAGTTCAACCTGGTGACCTATCGTGATTCCGTGGAAGGTGACGTGCACATGGCCCTGACCCTGGGCACCGTGTGCGCCGAAGAACCGACCCTGGTTCGCGTACACAACATGGACCCGCTGCGCGACCTGTTGATGGTCAAGCAACCGGGCCGCTGGAGCCTGCGCGCCGCCATGGCTGCGGTGGCCGAGGCCGGCAGCGGCGTGGTGCTGTTGCTCGGTCACCCGCTCGATGGCGACGTATTGCTGGCGCACATCCGTGAAACCGCGGATCAGGCCATCGTGAAAAAACCGACCACCTACAGCATCGTCGGTGCCGGTTCGCAGATCCTCCGGGACCTGGGCGTGCGCAAAATGCGCTTGATGTCTGCGCCAATGAAATTTAATGCGATATCCGGTTTCGATCTGGAAGTTGTAGAATACGTGCCCTCCGAATAATGACCGGTTGTTTCCAGTCCTTGATTCGCGGCTAACACATCACCGAGGGATGCGTAGAAAACGCGTCCCGGCTCTTTAAGAGATCTAACGAATGACCCTGAAGACCATCGAAGGTACCTTCATCGCCCCGAAAGGCCGCTACGCTCTGGTAGTGGGCCGCTTCAACAGCTTCGTCGTTGAAAGCCTGGTCAGCGGTGCAGTTGATGCCCTGGTTCGCCACGGCGTGAGCGAAAGCGACATCACCATCATCCGCGCGCCTGGCGCCTTCGAAATCCCGCTGGTTGCGCAGAAAGTCGCTCAGAAGGGCGAGTACGCGGCAATCATCGCCCTGGGCGCGGTCATTCGTGGCGGCACTCCGCACTTCGAATACGTGGCGGGCGAATGCACCAAGGGCCTGGCCCAGGTGTCCATGGAGTTCGGCGTTCCGGTCGCATTTGGCGTGCTGACCGTTGATTCCATCGAGCAAGCCATCGAACGTTCCGGCACCAAGGCCGGTAACAAAGGCGCCGAAGCTGCCCTGTCCGCTCTGGAAATGGTCAGCCTGCTGGCGCAGTTGGAGGCCAAGTGATTAGCGACGACAGCGATCAGTTCAACCCGCGCGATCCAAAGCCTGCGGATGCCGGCAAGCCATCGAAAAGCGTCAAGCGTCGCGAAGCCCGTCAGCTCGCGACCCAAGCGCTGTACCAATGGCACATGGCCAAGCAGTCGCTGAACGAGATCGAAGCGCAGTTTCGGGTCGATAACGATTTCAGCGATGTCGATGCCGCATACTTCCACGACATCCTGCACGGCGTTCCGGCCAACAAGCCTGAAATCGACGCTGCACTGACGCCGTGCCTGGACATCACCATCGAAGAGCTGGACCCAGTTGAACTGGCTGTTCTGCGCCTGTCGACCTGGGAACTGCTCAAGCGCGTCGACGTGCCGTACCGCGTTGTGATCAACGAAGGTATCGAGCTGGCGAAAGTCTTCGGTTCCACCGATGGCCACAAATTCGTCAACGGCGTACTCGACAAGCTGGCCCCGCGTCTGCGTGAAGCTGAAGTGAAGGCGTTCAAGCGCTAATCGGCGCTTGATAGCTGCCACATGGGCGAGTTTGAGCTGATCCGCAATTTCTTCGCCGCCGCGCCTTGTGCGCAAGGCGGCGAAGGCGTTGCCCTCGGGATCGGTGATGACTGCGCCTTGCTCGCTGTTCCCCCCGGGGAGCAGTTGGCCATTTCCACCGACACGCTGGTTACCGGCGTGCATTTCGCAGAGCCTTGCGACCCTTTTCTGCTCGGTCAGCGTTCGCTGGCTGTGGCCGTCAGTGATCTGGCCGCCATGGGCGCCACCCCCGTTGCCTTTACCCTTGCCCTGACCTTGCCGACGGTGACCGCCGATTGGCTGGACGCTTACGCCCGTGGTTTGAACGTCATGGCGCAGCACTGTGGCGTGGCGCTGGTGGGCGGTGATACCACGCGCGGGCCGCTGAGCCTGACCATGACCGTGTTTGGTCGTGTGCCGGCCGGCAAGGCGTTGACCCGCAGCGGTGCGCAGCCCGGCGATTTGCTCTGCGTGGGCGGTGAGTTGGGCAATGCAGCGGGTGCCTTGCCGCTGGTGCTGGGGCAGCGGACGGCTGACGCCGCCATCGCTGATCCATTGCTGGCCCATTACTGGTCGCCGCGGCCGCAGCTGGCGTTGGGCCAGGCGCTACGCGGCAAAGCCACGTCGGCGCTGGATATCTCCGACGGCCTGCTCGCTGACTGCGGGCATATTGCTCTGGCGTCGAAGGTCGGCATTCAAGTTGAACGGGACCGATTGCCGCTGTCGAACGCTTTAGTGGCCTTCCTCGGCCAATCGGGCGCCGAAGCGGCAGCGTTGAGCGGCGGGGACGATTACGTGCTGGCCTTCACCCTACCGTCCGTCGAGTTGCCCGCGTTGCTGGCCGCCGGCTGGCCGATCCATGTGATCGGCAGGGTAGAGGCCGGGCAGGGCGTGGTACTGCTGGACGCCGATGGACAGGACATCACCCCGCAAACCCGGGGCTATCAACATTTTCGGGAGACACCGTGACAGATCATCCCAAACAGGTCCCGGCGGAATTCGTACCGCCTTCGGTCTGGCGCAATCCCTGGCATTTCCTGGCGTTCGGCTTCGGCTCGGGCACCTTGCCAAAGGCACCGGGCACCTGGGGTTCGTTAGTTGCGCTACCCTTTATCCCGTTGTGGCAGATGCTGCCCGACTGGGGTTACTGGCTGATGCTCGGCATCACCATGCTGTTCGGCTTCTGGCTGTGCGGCAAGGTCGCCGACGATTTGCGGGTACACGATCACGAAGGCATCGTCTGGGACGAAATGGTCGGGATGTGGATCACCCTGTGGCTGGTACCGGAAGGCTGGTACTGGTTGCTGGCGGGGTTCCTGGTGTTCCGCTTCTTCGACATTCTCAAGCCCTGGCCGATTCACTGGATCGACCGGCATGTGCACGGTGGCGTCGGGATCATGCTCGATGACGTATTGGCAGGCGTGTTTGCGTGGTTGGCCATGCAAGGGCTGGTGTGGATTTTCGCCTGACGGGCGAGACAGGGGACTAGGGATGGCTCGGCGCTGGTGGGTTGTGATGGTGTTCGCCATGTTTTGCTCGATCGTCCGAGCGGGCGATGCCACGACGACGCCGTCCGTGATTCATCTGGCCAGCGAAGATTGGGAAGACTACACCGCCGCTGACGGTCATGGCCTGGGTTGGGACGTGCTGCGGGAAGTGTTCGAGCCGGCCGGTGTCAAACTGGACATCCGCACCGAGCCTTACACCCGCTCCGTAGGCCTGGCCCAACTCCGCGAAGTGGATGCCTGTGTCGGCTCCT
The DNA here is from genome assembly GCF_029959925.1 of Pseudomonas sp. PS02303. Classification (NCBI taxonomy): domain Bacteria; kingdom Pseudomonadati; phylum Pseudomonadota; class Gammaproteobacteria; order Pseudomonadales; family Pseudomonadaceae; genus Pseudomonas; species Pseudomonas sp. PS02303. The sequence goes on along the minus strand of NZ_JASCOM010000183.1, from coordinate 2,630 downwards.
ACCGCGACGAAAACAGCGATCTGCTTTATCCGCGCTGGAACTTCGATACCGATCACATCTACGCCCTGGGCCTGGCGAGCAATCCGGCACCGACCCTGGAGACGCTGGGCAACTATCGACTGGCCTGGGTCCGCGGCTACGACTACCAGGATTACCTGCCCAACGTGCAGCGCTATAACGAAGTCATCCGGCGCACCGGGATTCTGTCGATGCTGACCCACAACCGCGCCGACTACTACATCGATGCGCTGACCGAAGTCGACTATGTCCTCAAGTGGGCCAAGGATCCTTCGCAGTTTCGTCGCACCCACATCGCGGAATTGCCGCTGTACCTGTGCTTCGCCGATACGCCCAAGGCTCGGACGTTGATGGCGCTGTTCGATGAGCGCATGGAACAGCTGGTGAAAAGCGGCCGGTTGAAACCGATCTTCGAACGCTGGAAACAACCCTATCCTTTCGATTCGAAATGAACACAAGTCCCTGTGGCACTGATGATTTCCTGTGGGCGTGAGCCTGCTCGCGATGGCGACTATCTGTTAAAGATCGGTGTTCCGACACACTGCTGTCGCGAGCAGACTCACTCCCACAGGGTGCTTGGGCGGACCTGAGATCTAACTTTTTGATCGTTATGCCCCATAATTCAGCCTAAGCGTCTGTAGGAACCTGCTGTTACAATGCCGCCTCTGCGAAACTCCAGTACTCATTGATCAGGAGCACACCGGTGCCTGTCGTTTTTGTCGCCGCTTCCAAGCTGCCAACGCCTTTTGCGCAATTCACCATGCACGGCTTTCTCGATGAAGAGAACGGACGCGAGCACGTGGCGCTGAGCCTGGGTGAGTTCGCCGACGGTGCCCCGGTACTGGGTCGGTTGCACTCCGAATGCCTGACCGGCGACGCCTTGTTCAGCCAGCGTTGCGACTGCGGCTCGCAGCTTGAGGCCGCCTTGCAGGCCATCGCCCGTGAAGGTCGTGGCGTGTTGCTTTACCTGCGCCAGGAAGGCCGTGGCATCGGCTTGCTGAACAAGATCCGCGCCTATGAGTTGCAGGATGGCGGTGCAGACACCGTTGAAGCCAACGAGCGTCTGGGCTTTGCCGCCGACCAGCGTGACTACGCCATGTGCCTGCCGATGCTGGAACACCTGGGCGTGAAATCCCTGCGCCTGATGACCAACAATCCGCGCAAGGTCAAAGCCTTGACCGACATGGGCATCGTGGTCGCCGAGCGTGTGCCGCTGCACACCGGTCACAACCCGCACAACAAACTCTACCTGGCCACCAAGGCCAGCAAGCTCGACCACATGATGGGCAACGAGCATCAGGGCGAGGCAGACCGGGCGTGACGCGCGGTCAAGTACGGCGGCGATTGTCCTTCAACTGGTGGCAATACCTGGCTCTGGCCCTGCTGCCCCTGTTCGTGATCAATGGCGTGTTCGGCCAGGGCGAGGCGCTCCTGCCGGTGCTGGCGATGCCGTTTTTCATCGCTGGTGTCGCCTCGATGTTTGTCAGCCTGAAGTTTTTTGGTGGCTACAAGCACGCATTGATCGCCACCCAGAAAGCCCTCGACACCCCGGAAGAACCCGCCGCCTGGATTGCCCTGGCCGCCAAGCGCCGCACGGCGTTGCTGGTTGCGAGCCTGCCGGCCTGGATCGGCGCGTTGGCGGTGTTCGTCGGCCTTGAAGCGGTGCCGTTGGTGCTGCTGGCGCTGTCGACCACCGTGCTGTTCTACCTCTACCGTATCCCGCGTCAACTCGGCTGATGTATCGCTTCTGGCTGGCGCTGATGCTGCTGGCCGGCAGCGGCATGGCCTGCGCTGTTGAGCGCGTTGTCAGCCTCGCGCCGTCTCTGTCTGAAATCGTTGTCGAACTGGGCTCCGCGGACCTACTGGTCGGCGTGCTGGATGCCGGTGAACGTCCTGCCGAACTCAACGGGCTTCCATCGGTTGGCCGCTATGGCCAGTTGGATATGGAGCAGTTGCTCAGCCTGAAACCCGATTTACTTCTGCTCTGGCCCGGCAGCGTTGGCCCGGCCCAGCGTGAACAACTCAAGCGCCTGAACATCCCTACGTATGTCGCCGAACCCCACAACCTCGAACAACTGACTGCGCAGATCGAAGCGATTGCCACGCAACTCGGTCGGCCTGAGCGTGGCGTTTCATTGGCCGCGCAATTACGCCAGCGCCTGGATGTGCTGCGCCAGCGATATCGCCGGGATCAACCGTTGCGGGTGTTTTATCAGGTGTGGGATCGGCCGCTGTACACCGTTGGCGGCGGGCAGATCATCAGTGATGCGCTGGAGGTGTGCGGGGCGCGCAATGTATTCGCCGACCTGACATTGCCGGCGCCGCAGGTCAGCGTCGAGGCGGTGTTGCAGCGTAATCCCGACGTGATTCTGGCCAGTGATCAGGCGCAGCTGGAGGCGTGGAAAGCCTGGCCGCAGGTGGCGGCGGTGGCGCAGGGGCGGTTGCTGTTGGTGACGGACAAGGGGCTGGAGCGGCCGAGTGGGCAGATGATCGAGGCGACGGCCAAACTTTGCCAGGTCATCGCGCCCGACCGCTAAGACCAAGGTGCGTCCTTCGCGGGCAAGCCTCGCTCCTACAGGTCCGGGGTGATCCTTGTAGGAGCGAGGCTTGCC
>NZ_JASCOM010000182.1:0-12358 GCF_029959925.1 Pseudomonas sp. PS02303 | reverse complement strand
GCATCGGCGCCATGGCAATTGGCGCAGGGCAGGCTGGGGGCGGGCAGCAACATGCCCGCCGCGCCCACCCGAGCCATGATCGGCTCACCGCTTGCCGACACGCCCTCGCGATACAGCCGTTTACCGGCGCTTTCGCTGGGGCTCAGCGGCAGCGCATTGGCGGCGAGATTGATGCCGCCAATCAGTAGCAGGCCGAGGACGAGGGCAATGTTCATGGCGCGTGCTCAACGACTGGCCACGGGCATTGTCAGCAACTGCAAGCGCTGGGCAATGGCGGCGGCCGGTGCATCGGGACGGATCTTGCTCCAGCGCTTGTTGGCCACGTCACCGACAATCAGCTGCGTCGAGTGCTGCTCGGGAGTCGGCACAATCTGGCCGATGCGCCCCAGTACAAGGTCCATTTGTGCCTTGTCGCCGGTGAGAAAAAGCCAGTGGGGGCCATCGACGCCCTGCTTCAAGGTGTAAGCCTTGAGTACCGCCGGCGTATCGCGCAGCGGATCACTGGTAAGGGAGATAAAGGTGATGCCATCGGCCTTGTCGCCCAGCACTTCGCGGACTTCCTTGAGCTTTTGGGTGATCAGCGGGCAGGCATCGTTGCAACGGGTGAAAATCACGTTAAGCAACACCACGCGGTTTTGTAGCGCGTCACTGTAGAAACGCAGCGTGTTGCCGTTCTGGTCCTGCAACGGCGTGTCGGTGAACCAGGTTTTCGCATCCCGGGTGCCGCCGGCCGGTTGCGCAGCGGCCACCGCCGGCGCCGGCTCCTGGTGTCCTTCGTGGGAAAACGCCATAAAGCTGATGACGCAAAAACACATCGTAAGGAAGATCAAGGCGAGGGCTTTCATGGTTGGTGCTCCATGGCAATGGCCGTGTGTTTGGCGTGGGCGTTGCGCTGGCCGCTGAGTTTCTCGACCTGGCGGGTCAGCACGGTCGGGTCGGTAAAACCGTAATAGCGTGTCCAGTGGCGGCTGTTGCCGTCCCCCACCAGAATCAGCGGTTGATGGCTTTTGAAGTCACCGCTGAAGGAGCCGAGGCCCTTGAGGGTCTCGTTGATCGACTGCGAGCTGCCGGTCAGCCAGCTCCAGCCCGGCCCCTTCTGGAAGCTGCGGGCGTAGTCGTTGAGACGCTTGGCGTCATCGCGCTGCGGGTCGATGCTGATGGACACCAGTTGCACCTCCTCGCCGACCCGGGCGCCGAGTTGCTTCTGCACCTTGCCCATGATCGAGGACACCACCGGGCACACCGTGGTGCAGCTGGTGTAGATGAAACTCATGACCACGATTTTGTCGGTCACCAGGTCCTTTTCCAGACGCACCGGTTTGCCGTTCTGGTCCACCAGCGCAACGTCGGCGAATTTGACCTGGGCGCTTTCCGAACTGGCACTTTTGGCCGGCATGTCATGCCCGGCGTGTTCATCCGCCGAGTGCGCCAGGGCCTGGCCGATGCCGACGGCCAACAGGCAGAACGTCAGCAGTCCACGGTGTGCGAATCGGTTCATGTCGGTTTCCTCTTCAGTGGGCATCGCCGGGAATCACCCGAACGCTGGCAAAGGTCTTGTCATCGAAACTCGCGCCAAGGGACGCCGCACGCACGTGCAGGTACCAGGCGCCGTTCTGGTCGAGGGTCACCGGGGCTTCATAGATGCCATTGCCCACGTCAAGGGCCGCGACTTGCTGGGCCCGGGAAGTCGGAGCACGGAAGTAGCGCACCTGAACGTCCTTGATCCCGCTGCGCTGTGCCTTCTGCTGGCCCTGAACAATGCGAAACCGCACGGTGTAAGGGCTGCCGAGGGCGGCCGTGGACTTATCGAGCATGAACTCGACTTTTGGCACGCCGGGGAGCGTGGCGAGGTTCGGGTCCGGCTCAACCAGCGCCGTGAAGCAATGGATGATGTTCGGCTGGTTGAGCAGGAACGCCACGTCGAAACGCCCGGCGGCTGGCAGCTTGATCCGCGAACTGTAAAGCCCTGGCTCGACCTCGCGCAGACTTCGGTCGATGACCATGGCGGCCCGCGCCACCTGCCCGCGATTGGGGTAGCCGGACATCGGCGCGTTCATGCCTTCGGCGTAGAAATAGGTGGTGTTGTCCACCGGGTTGACCACGAACACCGCGTTGTCGTCCCGCGACACCGCCAGGCTCGAGGCCAGGGGCAAATCACCGGCCAGTCGTGGCGCCTGGGGCCCGGCTTCGAAACCCTGACTGATCGGCGTGCGGCCGGCCCCCAACGACGAGAGGTTGATCATCGTGACCTTGGCCGAGGCCAGTCCACGGATGTAGGCGTAGGCCTTGGTGAACACCACTTGATAGGGTTCGGCGGATACGTCCAGCTCGTGGATCATCGAATCGGTGGCCGCGTCGATCACCGCCACCTGGTTTTCCAGAGTGTTGAGGACGATGCCGAAACGCCCGTCCGCACTGAACCCCATCGGGCCCAGGCCCTGTTTCATTTTGATCACCCGCCGAACCGCGAGGCTGGCGGTATCGACCACGGTCACGCTGCCGTCCTTGCCGTCGGCGACATACACCGCCTGAGACAGCGGCGAGTACGCCACCGACAGCGGGTGCGAGCCGGTCTTGAGTTGCTTGCTGATGGTCAGGCTGGCGATGTCGATGATGCTCAGGGTGCCGTCGTCGCGGTTGCTGACGAAGGCAAAACGGCTGTCTTTGCTGAAGGCGATTTCATGGTGCCCGGCCCCGGTGGCCAGGTGTTTGAGTGGCTTGAGGCTGCGGGTGTCGATCACCGTGACCCCCGACTGCTCGGCAGTCTTGGCATTGTTGCCGACCCACAGCAGGCGCTCGTCAGGCTGCAAGGCTACGCGCACCGGGTTGCTGCCAGCGGCGACCGAGTCGACCAGCTTGAACTGCTCGCTGTCGATCACCGCCACTGCATCGGCGGTCGGCATGGAGACGAACACCCGTTTGTTGTCCTTGGGCGTGGTCCAGTCCATCGGCGGTTGCTTGATCTCAATCCGCGTCATGGTGCTGGTGATGCCGCCCACCGACACCGACGGGTCGACCACCGAGACACTGGCGTCGCGGTTCATCACCAGCAGGAAGTAGCTGTTCAAGTCGAGCAGCGGCCGCGCGCCAATGCTCGATTTGAGGAAGACCCCGACCCGGGATTTGCAGCTTTGCTCGCGGCCTTGAGCCTTGTCGGCGGCGATGGTTTCCGGGTCCAGCCAGGCGCCGGGGTTGACGCCTGACAACGGCTGGCCCGAGGCACTGTCGCTGACGCGGAACTGCACGTCGGCAAACTCGCCTTCACGCAACACACCGTCCTTGGCCAATGACTTGACCTCAAGCGCCACCGAAATCCCGTCTCGGGAGAGGTTCTGACCGCTCCAGGTGTTCGGCAGTGCGACTTCGCTCAGCAGGTTGGGCGGCGCGGTGCGCCAGACGCCGAAGCTGATGAGTGCCACTGCGACGACCAGCCCACAACCGGCGATTTTTGTAGTCCTGTTCATTACCCTCTCCCCTTACAGATCTGTGCCTGCCTTGTCCCTTGTAGGTACGAGCGGTGTCAGCCCCCCAACCCCTGGCTTTACGGTGCCGGTGCCGGTTCTGGCTCGTTGGTCACCCGCAGCAATCCCCAAAGCCCGGCGGTGTTGCCGTAGGCGCCGTAATCACGGAACAGGTAGTCGCCCGGTATTGCGTTGCTACCCCCGGCGCTCGGGTGCATGAAGCTGAAGTGCGCCGCCGGCAGGATGCTTTCACGAGCGCCGATGTACATCGACATCGGGTTGTAGCCGAACCGCACCGACCCCACCCCAGGTGTCATCATCGGATAGCCACCGGTATCGCTCTTCTCCGACTGGAACGGGTTGACCGACCAGACGTGACCGTCCAGTTGGAAGGTCGTGCCGCGACTGCCACCGGTCGGCATCAGGATATGGGTGCGGAACGGTTGCCCCGGTTTCACATACAGCACCGGTGTCTGAGGATCGCCACCGATCAGCGCATTGCTGTACGCCATATGCGCGTTAGGCACGTCACCGTAACCGGCGCCATTGGCGTGCCCGAACGGCGCATCCGGCGCCAACCCGAAGCGGAACCAGATCGGCTCGGCCTTGTAGTTGATGGCCATGCTCGAGTTGTCCTGTGGATCGGTCGGCACACCAAAGCCTTCGGCGGCAATACCTTCCACCGGCCGACCGTTGGCCCAGCGGATGTTCAACGCTTTCTGCCAGACCATCGCGAAGTCGCGGTAAGTGGTCTGCCCTGGTGCCGTGACCGTTGCGTTGGTTTTACGCGCATCCTCAACCCAGGTTGCGCCGATCGGCAGGATGGTCATCGCCCCACCCAAGCCTTTCTGCGGTTGTTTGATGAGGTCCGCCGGCGTGATATTCAGTCCGCCGAACTCCACCGCCGTGGCGTTGATGTTGTCGACACTGCGGCCCAGTTGCGAGATCGGCTTGCCTTCACGCTCCAGGTGCCCGGCGTAGTACTGATAAGTACGGGTCGGGTATGCGCCGCTGTTGCCGATGCGCGGTGGCACGGTCTGGATCGGGTTGGCGCCGACATTGGTGCCATCGGATTTGGTGATGTCATACGCCAGCAGTTGTGCATGCAGGCCAACATGGCTCGAAGGCCGCAGCAGGTTGTTGGTGAAGATGGTCGAGCCCTGGCCATTGTTGCGATCTCGCTTGACCAGCCCTTGCATCACGGCAGTCTGGGTCAGGTCGGGCATGACCACAGGCAAGCGGTTTTCCAGGGTGACGTTGATGCAGTCACCCGCCGCCGCGCGCAATACCAGCGGCTCCACCGGCACACCTGGTTTCATTTTTCCAGTGAGCGGATCGAGGTCGGATTTGCGCACGTACAGGATCGCAGTCGGATCATGCAACGGGCCGCTTTGACCGCCGATGGTGATGGTTTCGCCATCTTCAGGATCGACCACGGTGACCTGAGGGATGTTCACCGGCCGCGAGTTGAACACCAGGGTGCCACCCGCCGGGTTCAACGGCCCACCCACGTGTTGCCCGATACCGGCCGGATCGCCGATGGTCAGGTTCAACGGATTGCGCAGGATGTCGTTGGCCAGCGCCGCAACCACTTCATAGTTGCGTTGCACGGTCGGCCGGGTGCCGATGCCGTTCGGGTTGGCGCCATACCGTGGGCAGATGCCATCGAACGCCACGGTGTTGCGCATACCGGTCGGTTTCGGGTTGTTTGGCAGTGCGAACAGATCGCTGCGCTGGGTCGTGTAGTTGCGCATCACGCCCCAGATACCGTTCCAGTAACCTTCAATCGAAGCGTCCATCGAGTACAGGTAATCCCCCGTGGCCGCCGCCGAACTGGAGAGCATCGAAACCGGCGCGTTGAAGCCCAACTGTTCGGAGATACCGACCATCTGCGACGAGCGCCAGCCGGAGTTGGAGCTGTTGCCGAAGCCGGAACCGCTTTGCAGCCATTTCACGCCGTGCAGGGTCACGTTGTGCTCTTCTTCGTGACCGCCGGCATGCACCCGCAGCCGCACGTTGTCACCGGTGTAAGTGCGCAACATTGGCGTGAACGGGTCACCCGGTTCCGCGCCGCCACGGTTGACGTGTGGCGGGAACAGTGTGGTGCCGCCGGTTGGACCGGTGGCGGCGGTGACCAGGTTCGGTGCCAGGTTCATCGCCGGGATGGCGCGGTCGGTACGGCTTTGCATGGCGTACGCCAGGTCGCCGCCGAGGCCGTCGGCCTGCATGCCGCGCTTGCCGTCCGGGCCGACCTTGTTCGGGTCGTAGACCCGCAGGGCCAGCGGTTCGTTGCGGTAGTTGACCACGAACATGCCGGGGTCATCGACCGAGATCGCCTGTGGGCATGGCCGAGTCGGACAACCCGGCACCATACCGCCCTGCACTTCGATGATGCCGTCGAGCAAGGTGCTGGCGTTGTTGCGCACTGGCGGGTTGATCGCGTAGCGGAAGCTGTCCGCGGTGGCCGGGAAGGTTTGTGGATCAGGCACGCCGTTAGGACCGGCGCCCACATACACTCCGGCTTCATAGGCGTGCTGGAAGTCGCTGTACTCGAGGAAGAACTCACGGAAGCTGTCGTTCTTGCCGTCGCCGTCGATGTCCCCGGTGGACACCACCGCTTGCCACGAAGTCGGCCCGCCGTCCTGGCGCGCGCCGCTGTACAAAGGCTCGCCGGTTTCGGCGTGGAACCAGGTGGAACCGGCCGGTTCAGCCAGTACGGTGGCGTACAGGCCAATCTGTTGGTGAGTCGATGGGCCCAGGTGGTCGTGGGTAAAAATGGTCCCCAGTCCACGGTCGACACCTTTGGCGTTTACCACCGGATCGACGAACCAGCGCTGCATCGCCGTGCGCGCGCCCACCCAATCCGCCCGGCCATACTGACCGAAGTACGGGTGATTCCTGGCTTTTGGACAGGCCGGTGTGCCGTCACGTGGATCGGTGCCTTCGCACTGGTTGAACTCGCGAATGGCGCGGATGCGTTCTTGCACGGCCCCCGGGGAAAGCACGCCGTCTTCGTAGTTCCAGCCGTTGGCCGAACCGTCTGCCGCCGTCAGGTCCCATTTGGGGAGGTGAATGTGCTGACCGATCACGTCGGTCGGCGTGCGCACCTGATAGTCATCCATCTCATAGACGGCCGGCACCAGGTTGGTTTGCTGGTATTGCACGCAGTCGAAGGTGTTCATGCGCATCACCAGCGGCTCTGGTGGACGCTGCTTGGTGATGACCGGCCAGGCGTCTTCCCACAGGGCCAGAATGCGCGCTTGCGGGAAGTGGTAGCCGACCTTGTTGTACACCGCGTCGAACTGGATGTTCGCCGCTTTGTAAACCCGTGGACGGTCGGCGGTAAAGGTCGAAGAGCCGGTATAGGACATGCCGTCGATGCGTTCACCGCTGGCAAACTCGCCGGTGCCGGCGCTGCTGGTCAGGCGTTTTTGCCGGTCGTCCATGCACGGTTCGTAATAAGGCGCGCCGGCAATCGGCAAGGCACCGTTGGTGCGGAAGGCCTTCGCCACGATTTGATTGCCGGGCAGCAAGGCAAAGCTTGGGTGGTCCTTTTTGGCGTGGAAGGCCATGGCCGCCTGTTCGACTTCGGTGCCCTCTTCCGGCATGTAGATCGGTTTGGCGCGGGTCACTTCCTTGGAGAAATCCAGCGACGTGGTAATGGTGTGCGCCACGCCACCGGCGGAGAAACCGTCCAGGGAATGACGCCCCAGGCCGCCATCCCAGCCACCGGACTGCGCCGGGTCGAGGTTGGCCCACAAGGCGTTGCCGCTGGTTTTCAAGGACTGGGCCTTGGCCGCGTCGAGCATGTCCAGCGGTGGCGTCGGCGGACGTTGGCCGACCGAAGTTTCCATGCCGCCGATCCAGAACGGATAGCCAGGGTTCTTCAGGCTGCCGTCGGCATTGCGGTTGGCTTCGCTGCGATCCACCAGGGCCAGGGAACCGATGGCCTGAGCGCCGCCGCTGCTGCCGCTACCGCCGCCGTCGTCATCGTCGTCATCATCACCGGCGACCAGGGTCTCGCCGATTTTCGGCACCACCGCGACCTTGCCTGGCATCGGCGCCATGGCTTTGCCCGGCAGCGGCACGACCGCTGGAATCGGCGTACCGGCAATGATTTCGCCATCGGGCAAGGCCCGCGCACCTGCCGCCGGTTTACCGCTGCGTAGCGCGTAAGGTTCGCTGTGGAACCCGTCGGCACCTTGCTGGGAAACTTCGAGTCGGGTGCCTTCTTCAAACACGTCATGCACCCGCCACATGCTCCACATACCTTGTGCGAAGTGCGGATAGAAGTGGCAGTGGTAAATCGCATCGCCCGCTACGCGGTTACGGTTGCCCGAACCACCATTGGCGATTTCATAGGTGTAGCCGGCACCCGGGCCGATGCCCTGGGCATCCACATAGTCGGAGTTGTCGTCGTTGGGGTTGAACAGCCATTGATGACCGTGCAGGTGGAAGATGTGCTGCTCGTGGCCGTTGTGGGTGTTGCGGAATTTGACGAAGTCGCCAATGTAGCTGTGGTTGACGTTGGACGGCTCGGACGGATACAGCGCCATGGTCGCCTTGACCCCAATCTGATCGGCGCTCGGTACCTGCCCTGGAAGAATGCCTTCCAGGCCAGCGTTGGCCGGCACGTCCACCAGCATCGCCACGTCGCCGACAGTGTGCGAACTGAGGAAGAATTCTTCATAGGCGCAGGACAGGCAATCGTGCATCGGCCCGACACCCAGCCGGTTGGCCACCACCTCGGCGCCCATGCCGCCGGAGCCATAGTTGATCATGAACGAGTCGCGGGTCGGCTCCAGCACATGGGCCATGACCGGGTCGGCCCAATAAGCGGGGAACGCCTGGGTCGCGGCGGTTTCATCCTGGAACTGCGAGGCGAAATCGCGGAACGGTTCCAGCCGGTTCGGAATCGCCGGGTTGCGTTTGCCGACGGCTTCCAGCGGATAGGTCGACGGCGGGAAGCTGCCGTCGGCGTTGCTGCCCATCACAATCGCGTCGCTTTCGCTGGAGATGATTTCATTGCCGTCGACCATGTTGATGATCGGTGTGCCGGCCTTGTCTTCACGGATCCACGGTTCGCGTTGCGGGTAGCGCGCCTGGTAGTCGACGATCGGTTGACCGGCCGGGGTGCGGCCGCTGCTGGCCAGGCGCATCTCTTCTTCGGTCACGGTGTTGCGGTAGCTGCGGCCGCCCTTGGGCACCACCACGACCTGGCCGAACAGGCCGTTGGCAACGTTGCCCGCATCGCCTTCACCACCGAAAGTCGCGCCACGGCTGCTGGCGGCGAATGCACCTTCGCGCTCGGCGAACAAGGTGTAGGAACGGGTGCCGCCGGGGGCGACCAGCGAATTGCCGTTGCGCCCGGTGTACGAGGCGATGTCATCGATGCTGTTGACCGCTTGCATGCCGTTGACCTGGAAGCCGACGTGGCGGTCGGTGACCTGCTCATCGACTTTGAACTGCTCGACGTCACCGATTTCGACCTCCCCCTCGACCCCTTCCTCGCCGTTTTCGTGGCTGCCGGGATTGGCCTGATACGCCAGCAGGTTCTGCAGGTTGATGGTCAGGCAGTCACCGGCGGCCACCCGCAACACCAAGGGACGCGGACGCTTGTCGGGCCGCAGCGAGACTTTGCCCGGCACTGCCGCGCCGCCCTGAGCCAGGGACACATTGTGGTCGTCGACCACGTCGCGGCGCAGGGCGAACATCATGCCGTTGGCGTTCTGCGCCCCGAGGCGGTTGAACATCAGCGGCTGATCCAGCGCCACGACGTTCGCCACCAGATTGCGCTCGCAGCGCAGGGCCGCCTCAGCCAGCTCGATGCCGAACATCGACACCACCAACAGCGCGAATTTAAACAAGGACGAAGCGTTGTGTATGCCGGTCATGATCACGGGCCTCGCTGTGGGTGCTCACAGGGAATAATTCTCGACAAATCCGCTTGAGCAATCCGCATGCCATAAATAATTCAGTTAGTTTTCAGCCACTTGAAGCGACGATCTGAGAACTCGGGGGATATTCCCCACTTATTCCCCACTTTTCGGCCCAGTCCTTGTTGCCCCACTATTGGGGGACGTTCCCCACACTCGCCGATCACAGCGGTGCGTCCATGGCCAGGCCTTGCAAGCGCCGGTACTGACGCAAGACGCTGGGCACATAACGCTGGGTTTCAGCAAACGGCGGGACCACTCCGCCACGGCTCAGCACCGCTTGCGGCCCGGCGTTGTAGGCCGCCACGGCGAGGGTGATGTCGTTGTCGAACAGGGTCAGCAGGCGCTTGAGGTATTTGGCGCCGCCCTGGATATTGGCCTTGGGGTCATAGACGTTTTTCACCCCCATCTCCCGGGCGGTATCGGGCATCAATTGCATCAGCCCGCCGGCGCCTTTGGGGGACGTCGCATCCGAGTTGTAGCGGGACTCTTCGCGGATGACCGCGTGCAACAACGCGGCCGGCAATTCATTGGCCGTGGCGGCCGCCGACACCAGCTCTGCATAGGGTTGCCTGGCAATCATCTGAGGCTGCTGATCAAGACCGACCAGCGAGGATTGGGGCTCGTGAATCACCCGTTCATAGGTGCGGCCGGGACGGTGAACATTGGACAGTACGTAACTGCCCTTGGCGTCCACGGAAACGAACACATCGGCCTGTACGACGCTCGTCAGCAGCAAACAGCCGAGCAGTCCTGTGGTGAGTGTTTTCATTTTTTTGTCTCCCCTGCCCGGCCCCGAAAAATGGGGGTAATGCCCCAATGGCCGGTAGTAAACAAGCCATACGCAAGCACTGTGCCGAAAGCGCAAAGGCCCGGAATACAGGGGTTGTGGAAGAATGACCGGGGGTGAGCATGGCAATTGCATACGCCTCCATGGCGACCCTTCTGCCGACTGTGTGAGGTCATCATGAATCAGCGTTTGCGTTCCGCCCCGCGTCCTCAAGGCGGGTTCACCCTGCTCGAACTGTTGGTGGTGCTGGTGGTGCTGGGGCTGTTGGCCGGCATCGTCGCGCCGAAGTATTTCGCCCAACTGGGCCGCTCCGAAGTGAAGGTGGCCAAGGCGCAAATCGAAGGCTTGGGCAAAGCGCTCGACCTGTACCGTCTGGAGGTCGGTCATTACCCATCGACCGAACAAGGTTTGCAGGCGCTGGTCACTGCGCCAAGCGATGAAACCAAATGGACCGGTCCTTACTTGCAGAAAAAACTGCCGCAGGATCCGTGGGGCCGTAACTACAACTACCGCTACCCCGGCGAAAACGGCGAATACGATCTGCTGTCCATGGGCAAGGACGGCCAACCCGGCGGCGAAGGCGAAAACGCCGAAGTCACCAGCTGGCAATGACGGGGGGGCCGACCATGCGCTTTCATCTCAAGGCAGTGGGCAAGGCTGGCGTGGTCTCGATGACCGTCGAGGCTCCCGGCCACAGCGAGGCCCGGCGCATCGTCGAAGACCAGGGCTTGCGGGTGGTCAGCCTGCACGTCGAGCGGCACTGGCGCGCGTTGCGCCTTCGACAGCGCGAGACATTCAATCTGGTGTTGTTCAGCCAGGAACTGACCACCTTGCTCAACGCCGGCCTGCCGTTAATCGATGCGCTGGAAAGCCTCGCAGAAAAAGAGAACGCGCCACAGGCCCGTAAAACGTTGAGTGAACTGGTGCGCCTGCTGTATGAAGGCAAATCGTTCTCCCAGGCATTGGCCCAGCTGTCGGCAGTGTTCCCTCCGCTCTACGTCGCGCTGGTGCAGTCCAGTGAGAAGACCGGCGCCGTGGGTGATGCCCTGGGCCGCTATGTCAGCTATCGCCAGCGCATGGACGAGGTTCGGCAAAAAATCGTCAGCGCTTCGATCTACCCCCTGCTGTTGCTGGTGGTGGGCGGTGGCGTGGTGTTGTTCTTGATGGGTTACGTGGTGCCGCGCTTCAGCCTGGTGTTCGAAGGGCTGGGGTCGAATCTGCCGTGGCTGTCGCAAGTGCTGATGAGCTGCGGGATGTTCCTGCACGCCCACCAGGGTGAGTTCTTCGGCGCATTGGCGGCAATCATCGTCGCCCTCGGCTTTCTTCAGCGACAACCGGCTTTTCGTCGGGGCGTCGACCGTGTGATCGAAAAACTCCCGGCGGTCCATCAACGCATCTTCATGTACGAACTCGCGCGCTTCTATCGCTCCCTGGGCATCCTGTTGCAGGGCGGCATTCCCCTCGTCACCGCCATGGGCATGGTTCGCGGCCTGCTCACCCCCGCCTCCCGCGTGCGCCTGGACCAGGCCTGCGAACGGGTACGCGAGGGGCAGTCACTGTCGGCCGCGCTGGAGCTCAATCACCTGGTGACCCCAGTCTCCCTGCGCTTGCTTCGAGCGGGCGAACAATCCGGCAACCTCGGCCAGATGATGGAGCGCAGCGCTGACTTCTACGACGAAGAAATCAGCCGCTGGATCGAATGGTTCGTGCGGCTGTTCGAACCCTTGCTCATGACCTTCATCGGCCTGCTGATCGGGGTCATCGTGATCCTGATGTACATCCCGATCTTCGAACTGGCTTCGAGTATTCACTGACCCGCTGGAACAGGATCGATGTGTACCGTTCATCGTTCATACGCGTTGCCACTGAATTAATCGGCGCGTTGCGGTGTTCTCCCATTGAATCGAGCAGCAAGTTGCATTGTTCATCAACGTTCCAACCTGAATAAGAAGACGGAGAACGACATGCACATCAACAAGCTTTTACTGGCAGTAGCTATTGGCGCAGTTCTGTCGGCGTCTACCGTATTGATCCCGGACAGCTTGTCCGGGGTATCGAGTGCCCAGGCCAAGGATGGTGGTAGTGGTGGCGGCGGTGGATCGGGCGGCGGGGGCGGTCACGGCGGCGGTGGGTCTGGCGGTGGTGGCGGAGGTCACGGCGGCGGTTCTGGT
>NZ_JASCOM010000181.1:0-12370 GCF_029959925.1 Pseudomonas sp. PS02303 | reverse complement strand
AGCCTCGCTCGTACAGGTTCGGTATGTACCGCAAAAGTGGCGCATGACCTGTAGACGCGAGGCTTGCACGCGAAGGCGCCGGCTCAATCACCCCAATCAATTGATCAATTACTGGACAACCGGTCCCCACGGGCGAATTTCCATGTGCGGATGATCTCCAGCCGATCAATGTCCGACAAATCCCCGGTAAACGGTGAAAACGGTGCCGCCAGCCGCACAATCCGCTGCGCCGCCTGATCCAGCAGCGGTTGCCCGGAGGATTCCAGCACCAGCACTTCATACAGCGAGCCATCGCGGTTGATCGAGACCATCAGGCGCAAATTGCCGTAGATCTGCTTGCGTCGCGCTTCGTCGGGGTAATTCAAGTTGCCGATGCGCTCGACCTTCTTGCGCCATTCGTCCTTATACCAGGCGCCCTTGTCTTTCATGGTCGAAGCAGCGCTCAGGCGGTGGATGCGTGGGCGCTTGGCGTACAGCTGTTGTTCGTTGGCCAGTTCCGCTTCCAGGCTGGCGATGTCGCTGGACAGCTGTTCAGTGTCGAACGTCGGCGCCGCCACCGCAGGCTTGGTTATCGGCTTGATCTCTTCGTTCTTGGCCGGGGCTTTTTTCGGCTTCGGCGCGACCGTGGTCACGGCAGCCTTGGGCGCAGCTTCCGGCACTGGCGGCTTGGCGGCCGGCGGTGGCGTGACTTTCTGCACCTTGTTGTCCTGGAAGGGCGCGACCTCGGTGGTCTTGGGAATCGCCTTTTTATCCAGGGTGCCGCTGCCTTCCTGATTTTCCTGGGCAAGGAAATCAGCTTTCGCAGGCTTCTTTTCGCTTTTGAAGGTGGCGAGGGTGATTTCCAGGGTTTTGCTGATCTGCTTGGGTTCTACCATCGTGAACCCGACGCCCAACAGCAAGGCCAGGTGAATCAGCGCCGCTAGAAACAGGGTAAATCCGAGGCGATCGGCCGGGCGCACGCCACGATGGGCGAGTTCAGGGGGCAGATCGGACGGAAGTGTCATGACAAAAAAACCAACATCGCGTTTTTACGGGCTCGGCATGATAACGCAATGTTGGTTTTTAGCTTCAAGCTACAAGTATCAAGCGACAAGCTGTAGGGCGTCAGCTTCAAGCTTGCAGCTTGCGGCTTGAAGCTTGCAGCTGCTTCTCTATGGCATCCATCAGCATGCCGCCGATGTCGGTGCCAAACGCATTATCAATCTCGCGGATGCAGGTCGGGCTGGTGACGTTGATTTCGGTGAGGTGCTCACCAATCACGTCCAGACCCACGAACAGCAGGCCTTTCTCACGCAGGGTCGGGCCGACCTGAGCAGCGATCCAGCGATCCTTGTCGGTCAACGGGCGGGCTTCGCCACGACCGCCGGCCGCCAGGTTGCCACGGGTTTCACCGGCGGCCGGGATCCGTGCCAGGCAGTAATCCACGGGTTCGCCGTCGATCATCAGGATGCGTTTGTCGCCATCGATGATTGCCGGCAAGTAACCCTGGATCATGATCTGCTGCTTGCCATGCAAGGTCAGGGTTTCGAGGATCACCGACAGGTTCGGGTGGCCGACGGTGTGACGGAAGATCGACGAACCGCCCATGCCGTCCAGCGGCTTGAGGATCACATCGCCGTGGTGATCGGCGAACTCGCGCAGCACGTCCGGGCGACGGCTGACGATGGTCGGCGGCGTGCACTGCGGGAACAGCGTGGCGAACAGCTTTTCGTTGCAATCGCGCAGGCTTTGCGGCTTGTTGACCACCAGCACGCCAGCGCGCTCGGCTTGCTCCAGCAGGTACGTGGAGTAGACGAACTCCATGTCGAATGGCGGATCCTTGCGCATCAGGATCACGTCAAGATCGCTCAGCAGCGCGTCGGTCTCGGCTTCCAGTTCGAACCATTTTTCCGGGTTGGCGAAGACTTTCAGCGGACGCATCCGCGCTCGGGCTTCACCTTCGGCCTGGTACAAATCGCTCTGTTCCATATAGAACAGTTCCCAGCCGCGCTTCTGTGCGGCCAGCAGCATGGCCAGCGAGCTATCCTTTTTATAGGAGATGCTGGCAATAGGGTCCATGACAATCCCGACGCGAACGCTCATGGGTTTTTCCTCGAATTGGGGTGGTCCGGATGGACACGAAAAAGTGGCGTCAGATTGGCGCCCAGTGTGTTCCCGGTCAAGGAAAAACCACCGTGTCAGTCGCCCGATAGATTGGTGTTGGAGACTGTGCTAAAAAGGCTGCCATGTCGTGCTGGCCCTTGAACATCAAGGGTTTCGAGCCACCGAAGGTCCGTAAACGGACAATTTGATTCGCAAAGGCGACGGTAGAGCATTTATGGAACAGCATTCCAGCGCCTTGAAGGTCATGGTGATCGACGATTCGAAGACGATTCGTCGTACCGCCGAAACGCTGTTGAAAAACGTGGGTTGTGAAGTCATCACGGCCATCGATGGTTTCGATGCCCTGGCCAAGATTGCCGATAACCATCCCGGCATCATCTTTGTCGACATCATGATGCCGCGCCTGGATGGCTATCAGACCTGCGCGTTGATCAAGAACCACAGTGCGTTCAAGTCCACGCCAGTGATTATGCTGTCGTCCAAGGACGGGCTGTTCGACAAGGCCAAGGGGCGCATCGTCGGCTCCGACCAGTTTCTGACCAAGCCTTTCAGCAAGGAAGAACTGCTGAACGCGATCCAGGCCCATGTACCGGGCTTCGCCGCCGTTTTGCCGCAGTAGGACACGCACAGTGACGCTCGGCCAGCGGGCCCGGCGTTGACAAGAATGGGGAAGACCATGGCACGTATTCTGATCGTCGATGATTCGCCGACCGAAATGTACAAACTGACCGGCATGCTGGAAAAGCACGGTCATGAAGTGTTGAAAGCCGAAAACGGCGCCGACGGCGTGGCCCTGGCCCGTCAGGAAAAACCCGACGCGGTGCTCATGGACATCGTCATGCCCGGCCTCAACGGTTTCCAGGCGACCCGCCAGTTGACCAAAGACCCGGAAACCGGGCACATCCCGGTGATCATCATCACCACCAAGGATCAGGAAACCGACAAAGTCTGGGGCACACGCCAGGGCGCCAAGGATTACCTGACCAAACCGGTGGACGAAGAGACCCTGATCAAAACCCTGAACAACGTGCTGGCCGGTTGATCGTCCGGCCATGACCGAGTCGCTGACGGCTTTCGAACTGCTGCTGCAGATTGACCAGCGCTGTCGTCTGCTTGCGGCGGATCTGCCATCCCAGCCAACCCGACAGGACCGCTGGAGCGGCATCGGCTTTCGCTTGGGCGAAAACTGGTACGTCGCGCCCATGGGCGAAGTCAGCGAGGTCCTGCACGAACCGCGTTTCACCCAATTGCCGGGCGTCAAACCCTGGGTCAAGGGTGTGGCCAACTTGCGCGGACGATTGCTGCCGATCATGGATTTGTGCAGCTTCTTCGGACATGAGCAGTCGACCCTGCGCAAACAGCGGCGGGTGTTGGTGGTGGAGCACGGTGAAGTGTTTGCCGGGTTGATGGTCGACGAAGTCTTCGGCTTGCAGCACTTTGCCCAGGACAGTCTCGAACCGGTGTCGATGGCCGATCTGCACGGGCCGATTGCCGCGTTCGTCCAGGGCCGGTTTCAGCGTGAGCAGACGTGGCAAATATTCAGCCCGTTTACGCTGGCGCAGTCGCAAAGCTTTATGCATGTAGCGCTGTAATCAAGGCGACGCCGCAATCCTGCAGGAGCGAGGCTTGCCCGCGAAGAACGAAAACGCGGTGTTCCCGTAAGACCGTAGCGCCTGCTTCGCGGGCAAGCCTCGCTCTTACAAGGGCGTCGTTGAATCAGGCAGTACAGGCGAGGACCGATGATAAAAACAAAAACAGGCAAGCCAGAAGGATCGCGCAGCCGCTCGCAGATCATCGTGCTGTTCATCGCGCTGATCATCTTCATCATGCTGCTGTTTGCCAACTTCGCTTACCTCAACACGCAAGCCACGTATGACAAACAGTACATCGGCCACGCCGGCGAACTGCGCGTGCTGTCCCAACGCATCGCCAAAAACGCCACCGAAGCCGCTGCCGGCAAGGCGGCAGCGTTCAAGCTGCTGAGCGATGCACGCAACGACTTCGCCCAACGCTGGGGTTACTTGAAGAAGGGCGACCCGGCCACCGGCCTGCCGCCAGCGCCGTCCGCCGTGCGCCCGGAAATGCGCGCCGTTCAGCTGGACTGGGAACGGCTGCTGAAAAACACTGACGCCATCCTCTCCAGCGAGCAGACCGTACTCTCGCTGCATCAGGTCGCCGCGACGCTGGCCGAAACCGTGCCGCAGTTGCAGGTCGAATACGAAAAAGTCGTCGAAATCCTCTTGCAGCGCGGCGCGCCGGCCGCTCAGGTGGCCATGGCCCAGCGTCAGTCGCTGCTGGCCGAACGCATCCTGGGCGCGGTGAACACCGTGCTGTCCGGCGATGAAAATTCACAACAGGCCGCCGACGCGTTCGGTCGCGACGCTGCCCGATTCGGCCAGGTACTCAATGGCATGCTCCAGGGCAATACGTCGCTGCGAGTCAGCCAGGTCGAAGACCGCGATGCGCGTGCCCGCTTGACCGAGATTTCCGAGCTGTTCGAATTCGTTTCCGGCTCTGTGGATGAAATCCTCGAGACCTCGCCCGAGCTGTTCAAGGTTCGCGAATCGGCGACCAACATCTTCACCTTGTCACAGACCCTGCTCGACGAAGCCTCGCACCTGGCCAGCGGGTTCGAAAACCTTGCCGGCGGGCGCGACACCGACACCATTGGCGGCTACGTGCTGGGCCTGTTGGCGCTGATGTCGATCATTCTTATCGGCCTGGTGATGGTTCGCGAAACCAACCGCCAGCTGCGCGAAACCGCCGAGAAAAACGAGCGCAACCAGACCGCGATCATGCGCCTGCTCGACGAGATCGAAGACCTCGCCGACGGCGACCTCACCGTGACGGCCTCGGTGACCGAAGACTTCACCGGCACCATCGCCGACTCGATCAACTATTCCGTTGATCAACTGCGCGACCTGGTGGCGACCATCAACCTCACCGCCGGCCAGGTCGCCGCCGCCGTGCAGGAAACCCAGGCCACCGCCATGCACCTGGCCCAGGCGTCGGAACATCAGGCGCAACAGATCAGCGAAGCCTCCACCGCGATCAACGACATGGCCCAGTCCATCGACCAAGTCTCCGCCAACGCTGCCGAGTCCTCGGCGGTGGCGGAACGCTCGGTGGAAATCGCCAACAAGGGCAACGAGGTGGTGCACAACACGATCCACGGCATGGACAACATTCGCGAGCAGATCCAGGACACCGCCAAGCGCATCAAGCGTCTGGGCGAGTCCTCTCAGGAAATCGGCGACATTGTCAGCCTGATCGATGACATTGCCGATCAGACCAACATCCTTGCGCTCAACGCGGCGATCCAGGCCTCGATGGCCGGTGATGCCGGGCGCGGTTTTGCAGTGGTAGCCGACGAAGTGCAGCGTCTGGCCGAGCGTTCGTCCGCCGCTACCCGGCAGATCGAAACCCTGGTACGAGCGATCCAGACCGACACCAACGAAGCCGTGATTTCCATGGAACAGACCACCACCGAAGTGGTGCGCGGCGCGCGTCTGGCGCAGGATGCCGGTGTGGCGCTGGAAGAAATCGAAGGGGTATCGAAGACCCTGGCGGCGCTGATCCAGAGTATTTCCAACGCTGCGCAGCAGCAGACGTCTTCAGCCGGTCAGATTTCCCTGACCATGAACGTGATCCAGCAGATCACCACGCAGACTTCGTCGGGCTCGACCGCCACCGCCGAGAGCATTGGCAACCTGGCGAAAATGGCCAGTCAGCTGCGGCGTTCGGTGTCCGGTTTCACCTTGCCGGCGGCCAAGGCGCAGGCGGCGGATAAAGTGTGAAGCGCCCGCAGGCGTTCGGGTTTTTTTGAGTAGAGCAGTGATTTGGAGTGGTTATGGGTGATCGGCACGACTATGTGGCCCTCGAGTGGGTCAAAGGCGAGATTGCCGAAACGCTGAAAGTGGCTCATCAAGCGATCGAAACCCTGCTTGATGATCCCCAGGCGACGCACGCCCTGAGCGATTGCCTGGCGTGCATCCATCAGGTCCACGGCAGTTTGCAGATGGTCGAATTCTACGGCGCGGCCCTGCTCGCCGAAGAAATGGAACACCTGGCCACCGCCTTGCAGCAAGACCGCATCAACCATCGCGACGAGGCGCTTCATCTGCTGTTGCAAGCCCTCGGGCAACTGCCGATCTACCTCGACCGGGTGCAAGGCGCGCGCCGTGACCTGCCCTTGGTGGTGCTGCCGCTGATCAACGATTTACGCAGTGCCCGGGGCGAAAGCCTGTTGTCGGAAACCAGCCTGTTCAGCCCGCAATTGCTCGACCTGCCGGTGTTGGACGAAGAATCGCTGGCCCTGCTGGAACCGGCGGATTTTGCCAATGTGCTGCGCAAGTTGCGGCAGATGCTGCAAATGGCGTTGGTCGGGTTGCTGCGCGAGCAGGATGACGAGACTAACCTTGGTTATCTGACCAAGGTTTTTTCACGCCTGGAAGGACTGTGCGGCAACGCGCCTTTGAGCCCGTTGTGGCAAGTCGCCTCGGCGCTGGTCGAAGGCATGCGCGGCGGCTCGATTGCCAACAGCCCGGCGCTGCGCAGCCTGTTCAAGGACGCCGACAAAGAACTCAAGCGCTTGCTCGAACAGGGCATACGCGGCATCAATCAGCCGGCGCCGCCGGAGTTGCTCAAGAGTTTGCTGTTCTACATTGCCAAGGCCGAACATCCCACCGGGCAGATGCTGACCATGAAAGATCGTTACTCACTGGACGACGCGCTGCCTGACAGCGCAATGGTCGACGAAGAACGCGCCCGCCTGGCCGGACCGGACCGTGACGCCATGCGCTCGGTGCTGGCCGCGCTGTGTGAAGAGCTGGTGCGGGTCAAGGAACGCCTGGACCTGTTTGTGCGCAGCGACCGCCAGCACACCTCGGACCTCGAAACCCTGCTGGCGCCGTTGCGGCAAATCGCCGACACCCTGGCGGTGTTGGGTTTCGGCCAGCCGCGCAAAGTCATCATCGATCAACTGGCGGTGGTGCTGAGCCTCGCCCAAGGCCAGCGCGAACCCAACGACGCCATTCTCATGGACGTTGCCGGGGCCTTGCTCTACGTCGAAGCGACGCTGGCCGGCATGGTCGGCACCGTAGAGCCGGAGAGCCAGGAAGAAAGCCACCTGCCGACCACCGATCTGACGCAGATCCATCAGATCGTGATCAAGGAAGCGCGCATCTGCCTGCAACAGGCCAAGGACATGATCGTCGACTACATCGACGCCGACTGGGATCGCCAGCATTTGCAGGCCTTGCCGGCGTTGCTGACCCAGGTACGCGGTGCGCTGTCGATGATTCCGTTGGGTCGTGCGGCGAGCCTGATCGAAGCCTGCAACCACTTCATTCGCGAGCATCTGCTGCTGGACCCGGGCCAGCCCGGCTGGCAGGAACTGGACAGCCTGGCCGACGTCATCACCAGCATCGAGTATTACCTGGAGCGTCTCAGCGACGACCCCGAGGCACCCGGTGAACAACTGCTCGACGTGGCGGAAAAGAGCCTGGCGTCCCTTGGGTTTTTCCCCAGTGAACAACAGGTGCCGATGCTTGAGGATGTGCTGAGCCCGAGTGAAGCCCAAGTGATGCAGGACCTGCAAGAACTCGATGACCCCGATACCGTGCAGTCGCTGGCCGATGTCCTGGCCAGCCCGGTGTCTTCGGTCAATCCGCCGGCGCTGACCATCCCGGGCAGCCTGCTGCCACCGCCCGCCGGCGAAGAACCGGTGGACGAAGAGCTGCGGGAAGTCTTCCTCGAAGAAACCGATGAAGTCCTGGAAATCCTCCGGGAGTACTTGCCGCGCTGGACGGCCAACCCGGACGATAACGCCGCGTTGAGTGAATTGCGCCGGGCTTTCCACACCTTGAAAGGCAGTGGCCGGATGGTCCGTGCGCTGGTGCTGGGCGAACTGGCGTGGGCGGTGGAAAACCTGCTCAACCGCGTGCTGGAGCGCAGCGTTGCGCCTGGGGCGGCAGTGCAACAATTGCTCCTCGATGCACTGGCGCTGCTGCCGCAACTGGTGGCCGAGTTTGCCGCCAATGCCCAGCGCCAGAGCAACCAGGTCGACCAACTGGCCGCTCGCGCCCATGCCCTCGCCAAGGGCGACACGCCCGCCAGCGATGAGGACACCCAGGACGTCGCGGCCCTCGATCCGCTGTTGCTGGAGATCTTCCGCAAGGAAGCCGAGACCCATCTCGCCAGCCTCAACCGTTTCCTCGATCAAGCCGCCGAGCACGTGCCGCTGCAAGCCAGCGACGAGTTGCAGCGAGCGTTGCATACCTTGAAGGGCAGCGCCTCGATGGCCGGCGTATTGCCGATCGCCGAGCTGGCGACGCCGCTGGATCAACTGGCCCGCGAATACAAAGCGCACCTGATCGCCCTCGACCTCGACGAAGTCGAACTGCTGCTGGAAGCCGAAGGTCTGTTCCGTCTCGGGCTGCGGCAACTCAAGACTGATCCGCTGGCCGAAATACCGGATGCCGATTTGCTGATCGAGCGCACCAAGGCGCTGCTCGCTGAGCGTCTGGATGCGCTGTTGAAAGCGCCGAACACCGCGCTGCGAATCAAGCGTGATCCGCAACTGATCAACAACTTCCTGGCCCAGGGCATGGACATCCTGCTGGACGCCGAAAGCCTGTTGCAGCGCTGGCAGCAGCACCCCGGCGAGCGCCAGGAACTCAGCGCGTTGCTGGACGAATTGACCACCTTGGGCGAAGGCGCGCACCTAGCCGATCTGCACCCGGTGGATGAATTGTGCGAAGCGTTGCTCGACCTGTACGGCGCGGTGGAAGAGAGCAGCCTGGCAGTCAGCGACCGGTTTTTCCACGAGGCGCAAAGTGCCCACGAAGCGCTGATCAATATGCTCGACGAACTGGCCGCCGGCCAGGAAGTCAGCCCGCAACCGGAACGCATCCGTGCCTTGCGCGGCCTGCTCGATGAAAGCCTTGATCCATCGTCCATGGGCCTGATCCGCAGCGATGGCAGCCGCACCCTGAGCATCCGCGAACTGGGCAGCGCCACCGCAGAACTGGAACAGACCGCGACTCGGGTCGAGCTGGACGATGAGATCGTTTCGATCTTCCTCGAAGAAGCGGTGGATATTCTCGAGAGTGCTGGCCAGGCCTTGCAGCGCTGGCTGAACGACCCGGACAACGCCGCGCCGCTGTCGTCCTTGCAGCGGGACTTGCATACTCTCAAGGGCGGCGCGCGGATGGCCGAGGTCGAGCCGGTCGGCGACCTGGCCCATGAATTGGAAAGTCTTTACGAAGGCCTGGTGGACCACCGTTACAGCTACAGCGAAACCCTTGCGCAGTTGCTGCAACAGAGCCATGACCGGCTCGCGGTGTTGCTCGAACAGCTGAAAAACCAGCACACCCTGGGTGCCCCGAGCGAGCTGATCGAGGCGATTCGCGAGTTCCGTCAAGGCAATGCCAACACCGTCGAAGTGGCGGAACCTGCGCCGGCCAATGACTCGCCGGGGCATGACCCCGAGCTGCTGGAGATCTTCCTTGAGGAAGGTTTCGACATCATCGAAAACTCCGGCGCGGCGCTGGTGCGCTGGCAAGCCGAACCGTCGAACCGTCAGGAAGTGGAAACCCTGCTGCGCGACCTGCACACGCTCAAGGGTGGTGCGCGGATGGTGGAAATTGCACCCATCGGCGACCTCGCCCATGAGTTGGAATTTCTCTACGAAGGTCTGTCCGCTGGCGTGCTGCAACCGACCCCGGCGCTGTTCGCCCTGCTGCAAAGCAGTCATGACCGACTGGCGCAAATGCTCGACGCCGCCCGCGCCGGCCAGCCCTTGCCGCCGGCTGATCGGTTGATCGACGCGATCAAGAACTTCAGCCATCCCGCTGTTCTTGATACGCCGGTGATCGTGCCCGCCACGCCGAAACCCGACGCCCCGGTGGCGCAAGCCGAAGTGGGCGTCGACATGGTCAAGGTCTCGGCAGAACTGCTCGACGATCTGGTCAACCTGGCCGGTGAAACCTCGATCTTCCGTGGCCGTATCGAGCAACAGGTCAACGATGCGCGGGTGGCCCTGAGCGAGATGGAAACCACCATCGAGCGGATGCGCGATCAGTTGCGACGGCTCGACACCGAAACCCAGGGACGGATTCTCAGCCGCCAGCAAGTCGAAGCGGAACGTCTGGGCTACGAGGAGTTTGATCCGCTGGAAATGGACCGTCACTCGCAGTTGCAGCAGTTGTCGCGGGCGCTGTTCGAATCCGCCTCCGACCTGCTCGACCTCAAGGAAACCCTCGATCGACGCAATCAGGATGCGGAAAACCTGCTGCAACAGCAGGGCCGCATCAACACCGAATTGCAGGAAGGCCTGATGCGCACGCGCATGGTGCCGTTCGAGCGCATGCTGCCGCGCTTGAGGCGCATCGTCCGCCAGGTCTCCAGCGAGCTGGGTAAAGACGTCGAGTTCGTGGTCGGCAACGCCGAAGGCGAGATGGATCGCAACGTGCTTGAGCGCATGGCGGCGCCGCTGGAACACATGCTGCGCAACGCCGTGGACCACGGCCTGGAATCGGCCGAGGTACGTATTGCGGCCGGCAAACCGGCCCAGGGACGAATCACTCTCGACCTGTCCCGCGAGGGCGGCGACATGATTTTCGACATCCGCGACGACGGCGCGGGCGTGCCGCTGGACGCGGTGCGGCGCAAGGCGATCAAGCGCGGCTTGCTGGCCCCGGACGCCGAGGTCAGCGACCGCGATGTGCTGCAATTCATCCTGCAACCGGGGTTCTCCACCGCCGAGAAAATCACTCAGATTTCCGGGCGTGGCGTGGGCATGGACGTGGTTCACGAAGAAGTCCGGCAGCTCGGTGGCACCATGGTCATCGACTCGACACCGGGGCAGGGCGTGCACTTTCGGATTCGCCTCCCGTTCACCGTGTCGGTCAACCGCGCGCTGATGGTGCAGTGTCTGGAGGATCAATACGCGATCCCGTTGAACACCATCGACGGCATCGTTCGCGTGCTGCCCAACGAGCTCGAAGGGCATTACCGGCTCGATCCGCCGACCTATGAATACGCCGGGCAGCGTTATGAACTGTGTTATCTGGGCGAGCTGCTGAAAACCAGCACCCGCCCGAAACTGTTGGGCCAGAGCCTGCCGCTGCCAGTGTTGCTGGTGCAATGCAACGAGCGGCACATCGCCGTGCAGGTAGATTCCACGGCCGGCACGCGGGAGATCGTGGTCAAAAGCCTCGGCCCGCAATTTGCGTCGGTGCAGGGGTTATCCGGGGCGACGATTCTGGGCGATGGCCGGGTGGTGCTGATTCTCGATTTGCTGGCGCCGATCCGCGCCATGCAGGCCCGAGTGCCGCAACAGTCGGCGACACAGGACGTTGAGGTCGAGCCGCATAAACCGCTGCTGGTGCTGGTGGTCGACGATTCGGTCACCGTGCGCAAGGTCACCAGCCGCCTGCTCGAACGTCACGGCATGAACGTGCTGACTGCCAAGGATGGGGTCGACGCCATGCTGCTGCTCGAAGAACATATGCCCGACGTTATGCTGCTCGACATCGAGATGCCGCGCATGGACGGCTTCGAAGTGGCGACCCAGGTGCGCAGCGACGAACGTTTGCAGCATTTACCGATCATCATGATCACCTCCCGCACCGGCCAGAAACACCGCGACCGCGCCATGGCCATCGGCGTCAACGACTACCTCGGCAAGCCGTACCAGGAATCGGTGCTGCTCGACAGCATCGCGTTGTGGAGCAAAACCCATGCTTGAGCATCGCACCAGCAATCTCACCGGCCTGCTGCTGCCCCTGGCTGACCGCAACCTGATTCTGCCCAACGTGGCGGTGGCGGAGTTGATTGACTATCAACCGGGGGCGTTCGATCTGGACACACCGCCGTGGTACCTGGGGTTGGTGACGTGGCGGGACCGGCAGATTCCGTTGCTGAGTTTCGAGTCGGCGTGCGGCAATAAAACCGTCATCGGCGAGCGCGCGCGCATCGTGATTCTCAATGCACTCGGTGGGCGGCCGGAGCTGAAGTTCATTGCGCTGTTGGTGCAGGGGATTCCGCGGTCGTACAAACTGGACAGTCAGTTGAGTTACGTCGATGTGCCGTTGTGTCCGCTGGAGCAGGCGGCGGTGCAGGTGGGGGAGCAAGTGGCCAAGGTGCCTGATTTGCTGGCGCTGGAGGAGTTGTTGGTGAGTGCCGGGCTAGTCTGACGGACCCCTTCGCGGGCAAGCCTCGCTCCTACAAGGACTGCGCCAAACCTGTAGGAGCGAGGCTTGCC
>NZ_JASCOM010000180.1:0-12393 GCF_029959925.1 Pseudomonas sp. PS02303 | reverse complement strand
GCTCGCGATTGCGGCCTGACATTCAACATTCATGTCGACTGACACGCCCTCATCGCGAGCAGGCTCACTCCTACAGAGGGTCAGTGTCAGGTTTGAGATTTGAGTAATGCCCTCCGGTTTTTCACGGGGGGTTTGGGGGGGCCGTTGGCCCTTGACTGTTGGTTAAACATGGAGAGACCGGGATGGTATTTTCATCCAACGTGTTCCTGTTTTTGTTCCTGCCGATCTTTCTCGGCATGTACTACTTGAGCGGAATACGCTATCGCAACCTGCTGCTGCTGCTCGCCAGCTACGTGTTCTATGCCTGGTGGCGTGTGGACTTCCTTGCGCTGTTCGCGGCCGTCACGTTGTGGAACTACTGGATCGGCCTCAAAGTCGGTGCCGCAGGCGTTCGGACCAAACCGGCACAACGCTGGTTGCTGCTGGGCGTGGCCGTCGACCTGTGCATCCTCGGCTACTTCAAGTACGCCAACTTCGGCGTCGACAGCATCAACGCGATGATGACGTCGGTCGGTCTGTCGCCGTTCATCCTGACCCACGTGCTGTTGCCGATCGGGATCTCGTTCTACATCTTCGAGTCCATCAGCTACATCATCGACGTCTATCGGGGAGACACCCCGGCGACCCGCAACCTGATCGACTTTGCCGCATTCGTGGCGATCTTCCCGCACTTGATCGCCGGCCCGGTGTTGCGTTTTCGCGACCTCGCCGACCAGTTCAACAATCGCACCCACACCCTCGACAAGTTCTCCGAAGGTGCCACGCGGTTCATGCAGGGTTTCATCAAGAAGGTCTTTATCGCCGACACCCTCGCGGTGGTGGCCGACCATTGCTTTGCCTTGCAGAACCCGACCACGGGCGACGCCTGGCTGGGCGCCCTCGCCTACACCGCGCAGTTGTATTTCGACTTCTCCGGCTACAGCGACATGGCCATCGGCCTGGGCTTGATGATGGGTTTCCGCTTCATGGAAAACTTCAAGCAGCCGTACATCAGCCAGTCGATCACCGAGTTCTGGCGTCGCTGGCACATCAGCCTGTCGACCTGGTTGCGTGACTATCTGTACATCACCCTCGGCGGTAACCGTAAAGGCACGCTGATGACCTATCGCAACCTGTTCCTGACCATGCTGCTCGGTGGTCTGTGGCACGGCGCGAACATCACCTACATCATCTGGGGTGCGTGGCACGGCATGTGGCTGGCGATCGAAAAGGCCCTGGGCCTGAACACCTCGCCACGCAGCATCAACCCGATCCGCTGGGCCCTGACTTTCCTGCTCGTGGTCATGGGCTGGGTGATCTTCCGTTCGGAAAACCTGCACGTCGCCGGTCGCATGTACGGCGCGATGTTCAGCTTCGGCGAATGGTCGTTGTCGGAACTCAACGCGGCCAGCCTCACCGGCCTGCAAGTGGCGACCCTGGTCGTGGCTTACATGACCCTGGCGTTCTTCGGCATCCGCGATTTCTACAGCAACCTGCCGCCTGAGAAGACCAAGCCTGTGGTCAACGTCGAGGCCGACGGCCCGGCCGCTGCCACGCCTGGAATGATCAAAGCCGTACCGGGCGACAACCCGACCAGCATCCACGAGCCTGGCTACACCGTTGGCGTTGAAGCCACCGTGCAACCGGCCTACTGGACGGCGGACTGGTCCCGTTACGTGATGCGCACGCTGGTACTGGTGCTGTTCATCGCCTCGATTTTCAAACTCTCGGCGCAAAGCTTCTCGCCGTTCCTTTACTTCCAGTTCTGAGGGATCTGACCATGACCCGCTCATTACGTATCTTCTACATCGCCCTGTTCATGGTGACCCTGCTGGTACTGGGCCTGTGGTCGACGCGCAGCTTCTTCGGCTTCAGCACCAACGCCGATGCGACGGTGCTCAATGGCCGCTGGGCCAAGGCTGTGGAAACGCACTACGACGAGGAGTTCCCGATCAAGCGCCTGGGCACCAACCTTTGGGCCGCGCTGGATTTCAAACTGTTCAACGAAGGTCGTCCGGGCGTTGTGCTCGGCCGCGATCAATGGCTGTACAGCGATGAAGAATTCAACCCGATCGTCAACGAAGAGTTGAACCTGCAAGGCAACTACGCGCTCGTAGAAGGCGTACGCCAGGAACTCAAGGCCAAAGGCGTGAAACTGGTGATGGCGATTGTGCCGGCCAAGACTCGCCTGTACCCGGAACACCTGGGCGCAGTGAAACCTTCGAGCATTCACGCCAACCTCTATGAAGACTTCCACGCTCGCGTGGCAGCCAACAAGATCATCGCGCCTGACCTGTTCGGCCCGATGCTCAAAGCCAAGCTGGACGGCGAGCAAGTGTTCCTGCGCACCGACACCCACTGGACCCCGGAAGGCGCGCAAATCGCCGCCGAGACCCTGGCCAAGACCATTGCCGAGAAAACCCCGCTCAGCGGCGAGCCGCAACGTTTCGTCACCGAACCTGCGGAGAAGGTCACGCACAAAGGCGACCTGCGGTTGTTCCTGCCGCTGGACCCGCTGTTCGAAAACCTGATGCCGAAGACCGAGCCGTTGCAAAAGCGCAACACCGTGGTCGCGCAAGACCAGCCTGCCGGTGATGACGCGCTGTTCGCCAACACCGAAGTGCCGGTGGCCCTGATCGGCACCAGCTACAGCGCCAACCCTAACTGGAACTTCGTCGGGGCGCTGAAACAAGCGCTGAACAGCGACGTGGTCAATTACGCCGAAGACGGCCACGGCCCGATTCTGCCGATGCTCAGCTACCTGAAAAGCGATGCTTTCAAGAACAGCCCGCCACAGGTGCTGATCTGGGAGTTCCCTGAACGTTATCTGCCTGTGAACAACGAAATAGGCGACGCCGACCCGCAGTGGGTCGCAGAGCTCAAAGAAGCCGGCGCCCGCCAACAAAACGTAGCCGCAAACACTAAATCCGAGACGCCCGACCGGGCGCAAAACTGAAAGAGAGAGGTACTACCATGACTTTCACTACTACTCCTCGCCGTCTCGCCAAGACCTTCGCACTTGTTGCTGGCATGAGCGTGTTGTCGATGTCCGCCTTTGCTGGTGACGCTGCACTCTACGGCCCGACTGCACCGAAAGGTTCGAGCTTCGTCCGTGTCTACAACGCCGGTAACGCTGAAGTCAGCGCCACCGTCGGCAGCACCAACCTGGCCGAAGTCGCGCCGCTGTCCAGCACCGACTTCAGCTTCATGCCGGGCGGCGACTACAGCGCCAAGGTCGGCAGCCAGACCCTGCCGGTGAAACTGGCCGGTGATCACTATTACACCCTGGTCAACAACGCCAGCGGCGCGCCGCAACTGATCGAAGAGCCGCCGTTCAAGAACAAGCAGAAATCCCTGGTTCGCGTGCAGAACCTCAGCGACAAGGCCCTGACCCTGAAAACCGCTGATGGCAAGACCGAAGTGGTTCCATCCGTAGCGGCCAAGGGCCGTGGCGAACGTGAAATCAACCCGGTCAAAGTCAGCCTGGCCCTGTACGACGGCGCGACCAAAGTCGGCGACGTGAAACCGGTTGCCCTGGAACGCGGTGAAGCCGCCGTGCTGTACGTCACCGGTAAAGGCAGCAGCCTGTCGCCAGTCTGGGTAAAACGCCCGGTTTCGACGCGCTAAACATTTTGCCTGACTGACGCTGTTCCCTTGTGGGATCGAGCCTGCTCGCGATAGCGGTCTGACATTCAACATTGATGTCGACTGATACGCCGCCTTCGCGAGCAGGCTCGCTCCCACATTGAACCGCAGTGCCAGTCGGGACACGGAATAAGAACAAGAGTGAAACGACAGAACGCAGTAGCTCTGACCCATACGATTTTCAAGGAGTAACAACATGATTCCGGTGATCTTGTCAGGTGGTAGCGGCTCACGTCTTTGGCCGCTTTCGCGTAAGCAATTCCCTAAACAGTTCCTCGCCCTGACCGGCGAACACACGCTGTTCCAGCAAACCCTGGAACGCCTGGTGTTTGAAGGCATGGACACCCCGATCGTGGTCTGCAACAAAGACCACCGCTTCATCGTCAACGAGCAGCTGAGCAACCGTAAACTGGAAACCCAGCGCATCCTGATGGAACCGTTCGGCCGCAACACGGCGCCGGCCGTGGCCCTGACCGCGATGATGCTGGTCAATGAAGGTCGCGACGAGTTGATGCTGGTGCTGCCGGCCGACCACGTGCTGGATGACCAGAAAGCCTTGCAACGTGCGCTGGCGCTGGCCACCGTCGCTGCCGAAAACGGCGAAATGGTGCTGTTCGGCGTTCCGGCCACCAAACCGGAAACCGGCTACGGCTATATCAAATCGACCGCTGACTCCCTGCTGCCCGAAGGCGTCAGCCGCGTCTCGCACTTCGTCGAAAAACCGGACGTCAAGCGCGCCACCGAGTTCGTCCAGTCCGGCGGTTACTTCTGGAACAGCGGCATGTTCCTGTTCCGTGCCAGCCGCTTCCTGGAAGAGCTGAAAAAACACGATCCAGACATCTACGACACCTGCCTGCTGACGCTTGAACGCAGCGAACAGGATGCCGACACCGTCACCATCGACGAAGCGACTTTCGCCTGCTGCCCGGACAATTCCATCGATTACTCGGTCATGGAAAAAACCCAGCGCGCCTGCGTCGTACCGCTGACCGCCGGCTGGAGCGATGTCGGTTGCTGGTCGTCGCTGTGGGAAGTGAACGAAAAAGACGCCAACGGTAACGTCACCAAAGGCGACGTGGTCATTCAGGACAGCAAGAACTGCATGATCCACGGCAACGGCAAACTGGTGTCGGTGATCGGCCTGGAAAACATCGTGGTCGTCGAAACCAAGGACGCCATGATGATCGCCCACAAGGACAAGGTCCAAGGCGTGAAACAGATGGTCAACACCCTCAACGAGCAGGGCCGCAGCGAGACCCAGAACCACTGCGAAGTCTATCGTCCGTGGGGCTCCTACGACTCGGTGGACATGGGCGGCCGTTTCCAGGTCAAGCACATCTCGGTCAAGCCGGGCGCGTGCCTGTCCCTGCAAATGCACCATCACCGCGCCGAACACTGGATCGTGGTCAGCGGCACGGCCGAAGTGACCTGCGACGAAAACGTGTTCCTGCTCTGCGAGAACCAGTCAACCTACATCCCGATCGCCTCGGTTCACCGCCTGCGCAACCCGGGCAAGATTCCACTCGAGATCATCGAAGTGCAATCGGGCAGCTACCTGGGTGAAGACGATATCGAGCGGTTCGAAGATATCTACGGTCGCTCCACCCCGATCGAACGCGGCGTGTCGGTGAAAACCATCGCGCAGTAAGCGTTCAGTAAAACAAAAGCCCCCGTCCAGTCCGCTGCGTTTTCCCTATCCGCAGCGGGTTGGTCGGGGGCTTTTTTGTTCGTTCCCACGCTCTGCGTGGGAGTTCAGCCCAGGATGCTCCGCATCCCATTGGAACGCGCAATGTCCATTCCCTCAGCCCTTCGGTAGGATGGTGGCCATGAGTTCAAGGAGCGTTCAAACATGTTCATCGGCGTCTTGCTGGTTATTACCTGGCTGATCCTGTTGCTGCGCTACCCGGCCAAGGCCTTGCCCGTCTCGGTGGCGGCCGCCATCGGCCTGGGTCTGGTGGCCACGTGGGTGATCTGGATGGACAACCGCGAGGTCAAGCAACTGGCGCGCCTGGAGTTGCGCATCACCTACGCGCCGGAACACTGCCCGGCAGACCGGCCGTTGAAACTGACCATGAACAACGGCAACGACGTGCCGCTGACCGAGTTGCGCTGGCGTGTCGCCGCGTATGCGCCGGGCGATACGGTCAATCTGGCCGACAATCAATACACCGCCCCGCGCTATCGCGGCCCCGGCGAACTGCAAGCCGGCGCCACCTGGGAAGACTGCTTGCCCCTGCCGCCGCTGCGCCCTGGCTATCGCCCGCAAACCCTGGAGTTTCGCGCCGAGCGTTTGCAGGGTAGTTTCTCCGACTGATCCCCCTACTTCTTTTTGCACAAGGACCGCGCCATGCCCGTTGCGTTGATTACCGGTTGTTCCAGCGGCATCGGCCGCGCCCTCGCCGATGTGTTCAAAGGGGCCGGATACGAAGTCTGGGCCAGCGCCCGCAAGGCTGAAGATGTGGCCGCGTTAACCGCCGCCGGATTCACGGCCGTACAGCTGGACGTCAACGACGGCGCGGCGCTGGAACAGTTGAGCGAGCGGATCAACCAGCAACATGGCGGCCTCGATGTGCTGATCAACAACGCCGGCTATGGCGCCATGGGGCCGCTGCTCGACGGCGGTGTGCCGGCGATGCAGCGCCAATTCGAAACCAATGTGTTCGCGATTGTTGGCGTGACCCGCGCGCTGTTTCCGGTGTTGCGTCGGGCCAAAGGGATCGTGGTAAACATCGGCAGCGTTTCCGGGGTGTTGGTCACCCCGTTTGCCGGCGCGTATTGCGCCTCGAAAGCCGCTGTCCATGCCTTGAGCGATGCATTGCGCATGGAGCTGGCGCCGTTCGGTATCCATGTGATGGAAGTACAGCCGGGCGCCATCGAATCCAGCTTCGCCAAGAATGCCGGGCATGAGGCGGAGCAGTTGATCACCGACCAATCGCCGTGGTTTCCCTTGCGCGAAGGTATTCGTGCGCGGGCCAAGGCCTCTCAGGATAAACCGACCCCGGCCAAGGAGTTTGCCGGTGGTTTGCTCAAGGCTGTGCAACAGAGCAAACCTCCGCGCCTGATTCGTCTGGGCAATGGCAGCCGGGCGTTGCCGTTGTTGGCGGGGTTGCTGCCTAAAGGGTTGCTGGAGGCGGGGTTGATGAAGCGGTTCGGGCTTAGGGGGCAACTGTAGGACTGCGTTATCGTTTTTCGCGGGCAAGCCTCGCGCCTACAGGCTCGCGTCGTTCGCAATATTTGCCCAGGCTTGCCCGCGAAGACGTCAGACCAGACGCTGCAAAAACTCAGGAAACAACCATGACCGACTACACCGACTACTTCGACGAAGTCATCCAGGCCCACATCGCCATCGAACAATGGCTGGCCGAAGAACGAGACGACTCGGCACTTGAACAACTGCTGAGCCGGTTTTCACCACAGTTTTCCATGATCTCGCCCCTCGGCCGGGTGCTGGATTTCGAAGCGTTGAGCGAGTTGTTCTTGCTGGCCGGCGGGAAGAAGCTTGGCTTCAGGATCGAGCTCAGCGAGTTGCGGGGTATTGCACTGTACGACGGTGGCGCGGTGGTGGGTTATCGCGAGCAGCAGACCGATGCGACGGGCCTGCACTCGGATCGCCGCTCGACAGTAGTGTTTGAGAAACAGGCCGGTGGCAAGGTGGTTTGGCGACATTTGCATGAGACGTTTTGCAAGGGCTGAGCCTTTGTCTTATGCCTGACGGACCGAGTCAGTTAACCACGACCGTGCACGTAATCCCCGCCGCCAAAAGAACACCTTCCGGCACTTCATCAATGTGAATCCGCACCGGCACTCGCTGCGCCAGGCGCACCCAGTTGAATGTCGGGTTCACATCCGCAATCAGCTCGCGGCTCTCCGGATTGTCCCGGTCGTAGATGCCACGGGAGATGCTTTCCACATGCCCCTTCAACACCTCGCCGCTCATCAACTGCATGTCGGCCTTGTCGCCCACCCGCACATGCGGCAGTTTGGTTTCTTCGAAGAAGCCATACACCCAGAATGAGTTCATATCGACCACAGCCATTTTCGCTTCGCCGATGCGCGCGTAGTCACCGCGATGCACGTTGAGGTTGGTGACATAGCCGTCCACCGCAGCACGGACCTCGGTGCGTTTGAGGTTCAGTTCAGCCGCTTCCAGTTGTGCCTGGGCATGCTGGTAATCGGCCAGGGCCGAGTCGGCGATGTTGCTGGCGTCGTCGCGGTTTTCCTTCGAGATCACCAAGGCGTCCATGTCGGCGCGGCGATGGGCGTTGACCTTGCGCATCTCCCACGTCGACTTGCGCGAGGCCACCAGGGCCTGCGCCTGTTTGACCGCGATGCGGTAGTGCTCAGGGTCGATGCGCATCAGCAGATCGCCCTTCTTCACTTGCTGGTTGTCGCGCACCGGCACGTCCACCACTTCCCCGGTGACGTCGGCGGCGACGTTGATAATGTCGGCGCGCACCCGGCCGTCGCGGGTCCACGGCGTGTCCATGTAATGCACCCAAAGGGTCCGGCCGATCCATATCGCGAGGGCCAGTACCAGCAACGTGGCGAGCAGGCTGAAAAGCTTTTTCATCAGGGCCTTCTTCAGAAATAGAGAGTCAACGGTAGACCGTCAGCGCCAGAGCGCCGAACAGACAGGTAAACAGGCTCAGGCGCAGCAGCGCCGGGTGCCAGAAGAAACGGTACAGATCGAACCCGGACAGGAACCGGTCCAGCGCCCAGGCCAGCGCCGCGGCGATGAAAAACATCAGCGTCATGGTGGGCATGTACACGCCGTGGAAGGCGATTTCACGAGGCATGTTCAAGTCCTTGGGGCCGGGTCCCGGCGTAGGCGGCGAGCGGTGATTGCGGGTCCAGCAGCGAGGTGCGGATGAAGTGCAAATAGCTCTTCACCCGCCGCAACGCGGAGGTGTCGAAGTGCGGCGCGAACGGTTCGTCGGTGGCTTGCACGCGGCTGATGGCATGGTCGACCGCGATCAGGCCGCGCTCCAGATTGCTCGGGCTCGGTTGCAGAAATAGCCGCACCAGCGAGCGGCCCATCACGCGGATTGCCTGGCGCCACGGCTGGGATTCGGCGTAGGCCGGATGCACCGGCAGAATCGCCTGTTCCTTGCGCAACTCGATGATCGCGTGGCCGACTT
Organism: Pseudomonas sp. PS02303; assembly: GCF_029959925.1. Lineage (NCBI taxonomy): Bacteria > Pseudomonadati > Pseudomonadota > Gammaproteobacteria > Pseudomonadales > Pseudomonadaceae > Pseudomonas > Pseudomonas sp. PS02303. The sequence continues at coordinate 3,631 of NZ_JASCOM010000180.1, read as the reverse complement.
CCAGCACCACGAACATCCAGCGCAGCAAATCCCGTTGCACCTGCGGCTGACCCACCGCGAGGCCGTAAGCCTGATGCAGCAAGTCCCGGGTGCGGCTTTCGAAACTCGAAGCCAGGCCCTTGAGCTTGCCGCTGATCGCATACACCACTTGCCCACGCAAATCCTGCTCGAGCCGGCGCCACAACCAGCGGCTGTTCGGCGGCAGAATGATCGCCCCGGCCGCCGCGCACACCAGCATGCCGAGCACCATGGCGATGTAGTCGTTGATGAACGCGTAAGGGTTGTAGACGGTGAGGTTGTCCGGCACTGAACCGGTGCTGAAGAAGATCAGCAACCCGAGGCCGACACCGGCGTATTGCGGCCGCGACGTGAGGAACGAACCGAGCACGATCACCGGCGCGAGCATCACGCACAGCAAGGGAAAACCGTCGATCCACGGGAAGATGAAAAACATCTCGACGAAGCCGATCAGTGCCCCAAGGAATGTGCCGCAGGCCATCTGGAACGCCATGCGTTTCGGGTTCGGTGTCGCCGCAGACAGACCGACGGTAGCCGCAGCGATCAGCGTCATGGTCGCCCCGCTCGGCCACGCCGTTGCCACCCAATAACTGCCCAGCACCACCAGAATGAACGCCGCACGAATCCCCGATGCCGCCGAGGCCATCCAGTTGGTTTGCGGGGTGAATGGTTCGTCCCATTGCTCGCGCGCATGGCTGTGATCGGCCAGTGAAGCGTGGGTCTGTGCATAACTGTGCAACTCGTCGACGAAGCGATAGAGCAGTTCGTAGGCGGTATGAAAATCGAGCTGCTCGGCGTCGCTCGGACCACTTTCCTGAAAGGTCGCCCGCAGGCTGCGAACCCGCGCCGGCAAGTTTTCCTTGTAAGTCGCCAAGGCGCTGGCCAGGCGTGCGGCATCGGGGCTGGTCAAGGCGCGACCGCTGAAGCCATCGAGCAATTCCGCAAGATCCTGCAACCCCGGTTTGATCGCCGCCACCACGTGGTCAGCGCCGCTGCTGCGCAAGCGTTCGAGCAATTGGTGCAAGGCGTTGAAGCGCGTAGTGATGCCCATGAATTCGCTGTTCAAGCGACTCAGTCGTCCGTTGCGTCGACGCATGTGCGGGTCTTCGAACACGGTGACGCTGCGCAGCCCTTCCAGGCCGACAGCCTCGGCAATAAAGCGCACGTTACTGGCTTCGAAAGCCTCGGGTTTGCTGCGACCGCGCAAGCCATCGGTGACGAACAAGGCGAACACACCAAAGCGCTGATACAAGGCGTTGCGCATCGCCGCGCTGGCGGTTTGCGGCAGGATCGCGGCGCTGACCACGGTGGCGCAAAGAATCCCCAGCGAGATCTCCAACACCCGCCAGACCGCCGCCATGAACGCGCCGTCCGGGTGGGCCAACGCGGGCAAACCGACCATCGCAGCGGTGTACCCGGCGAGCACGAAACCGTAGGCGCGAAAGTTGCGATAACGCGCCGCACCGGCCGAGCAGAGGCCGACCCAGATCGCCAGCGAGCCGAGGAACAGTTCGGTGTTCTGGGCAAACAAGGCAATCAACGCGACCATCACCGCTGACCCGGCCAGCGTGCCGAGAAAGCGGTAAAAACTCTTGGCGAACACCTGGCCGCTTTGCGGTTGCATGACAATGAACACGGTGATCATCGCCGTGCGCGGTTGCGGCAACTCCAGACGCATCGCCAGCCACAGGGTGAGGAACGCGGCGAACAGCACTTTGAAAATGTAGACCCAGGTCACGCCGTCGCTGCGTGCCCAGTCAAAAAAACCACGGCGCCATTCAAGGGAATACAGCCAGCGCAGAGGTGCGGGCGAGGGAGTCATGAGTATCCTGGAAGCACGTGAGGCAAAAGAGATTCTGTGGCGAGCGAGCTTGCTCGCGCCGGGCTGCGTAGCGGCCCCAATATTCCGGCAGCCACCTCACATGTTGTGAGTGCTGCGCACTCAAGCGGGAGCAAGCTCCCTCGCCACAAATGCGGATGTACCTGGAACATCGTGTTCAATTCGAGAGGCTCTTTAAAAGGGCCGGGGTTTTCGGTGCCTGGGTCTGGCTGTCCTTCGGCACATCATTTCCTGCACCCAGCCCGCCACCCAGCGCTGTCACCAATTCGGCGTGGGCACTCAGGCGTGCGGCCTGAACCTGCTGCTGGACCTGCTGCTGCTTGAACAACAAGGTCTGCGCGTTGAGCACGTTGAGGTAGTCGGTGAGCCCGCGCTGCCAGGCGACCATCGCGATGTCATAAGTCTTCTGCGCAGCGGCCACCGACTCGGCGGCGAAGGTTTGCTGCTTGTCCATGGACTCGCGGCGGATCAACTGGTCGGAGATGTTTTTCAGCGCGTTGACCAGCGTCTGGTTGTACTTGGCCACGGCGATGTCATACCCGGCCGAGGCTTCGCCCAGCTCCGAACGCAAGCGCCCGCCGTCGAAGATCGGCAACGAGATCGCCGGGCCGACGCTGTAGTTGAGTTTCTTGCCGGTCAAAAACTCCATCGCCCCACCGCCAGTGGCCATGTAGCCGAGGCTGCCGACCAGATCGACGTTGGGGTAGAAACCGGCGTGGGCGACATCGATGCCCCGCGCCTGGGCCGCCACTTGCCAGCGGCTGGCGACCACGTCCGGACGTTGACCGAGCAATTGCGCGGGCAATGACGACGGCAGTTTCAGCGGCGCGGCCAACGACAGCGTGGGCCGTTGCAACTGCGCGCCCTCGCCTGGACCTTTCCCCGCCAGAGCGGCCAGTTGGTTACGGCTCAGGGCGATTTCCTCGTCCAGCGCGTCGATCTGGCGATGGGTTTCCGGCAGCGGCGTTTCAGCCTGACTGACATCGAAATGGGTGCCGATGCCGCCGTTCAAGCGTTTTTGCGCCAGATCGAGAATTTGCTGCTGCTGTTTCAGGGTCGCCTCGACAATGTCCCGTTGCGCGTAATGCAGCGACAGTTCGATGTAGGCGCGCACGATATTGTTCTGCAATTCGAGTTGCGCCAGACGCGCTTCGGCGGCCGTCATGTGCGCCATGTCCACGGCGCGCTCGGTGGCGTTGCTTTCGCGGCCCCAAAGGTCGAGGGCGTAGCTGAAACCCAGTGCAGCGTTGTTGTCCCAGGTGGTCGTGTTGGCCAACTCGCCCGGCCCGTAAAACTGATCGGTCGGCCAGTTGTGACGCTTGAGGGTGGATTCGCCATTAATCTGCAACGACTCGGCAGACTCGGCGATGCCGGCCATGGACCTGGCCTGTCGCACCCGCGCGGCGGCCATGGCCATGGTCGGGCTGCCTTGTACGGCGAGATCGATCCAGCGGTTCAATTGCGGGTCGCCATAGGCCTGCCACCATTGCGCGGTGGGCCAGTGAGCGTCCTGCGCGGCGCTCTGGATGGCGTCGTCGGTGGCCAGTGAATTGGCCTCCAGTGCCTTGCCCTGCGGGGCAATTCCTCCGGTGCCGATGCAGCCGCCGAGGGTCAGGGATAAAGCCAGAACACTGAGCGTCTGAAGCGCTCTGTTGATGCGACGCGGCACTGCTGCGATTTCCTGAGAGAAGGGGCGTACGAAGTCCTGTAGGAGCGAGGCTTGCCCGCGAAAGCGGCGAATCAGTCGACATCGTTGGTGACTGTCACGCCGCC
>NZ_JASCOM010000017.1:0-62912 GCF_029959925.1 Pseudomonas sp. PS02303 | reverse complement strand
AGGGAGCTTGCTCCCGCTGGGTCGCGAAGCGGCCCCAAAAGCCATGCGACTGCTTCGCAGCCGAGCGGGAGCAAGCTCCCTCGCCACACACATAGGCTCGCTCCCACAAGTGGCTCATCAGGGAGCAGGAGGTTTCTTCGCGGCTTTTTTGCCCTTCGCGGGTTTGCGCGTTTTTGTCAGCGTTCCCGGGGCAATTGGCTCAGCGACGACCACGGGGGCGCTTTGTTTGGCGGGCTCTGGTGCGACGACCGCGGTTTTCGGCTTGATCGGCTCCGGGGTTTTCGTCGGGGTTTCCTCCTCGACAACATCGGCTGCGCCCGGAGGTTGAGTCAGGTTGAACCCCGGCAGTGGCACGTCGAGCAGCGTGTGCAGCTCACACCAGAACGGATTGTCTGCGCCGCTGGTCAGCAGTTCCGGCAGCATGTTGGCGACGGCGGCCAGCACTTGCTGGCGTTCTTCGACCTCGGCCAGCATCAGGGGCAGACTTTGCAGGCTTTCCTGCGGATGGGTGGCGACCAGCAGTTTTTGCAGGCGCAGGGTTTCGCGCAAGTCCAGCGGCTCGGCGCTGTAGTCCTGCAGCAGCACCTGCAATTGCAGGATGAGTTTCTCGACGCTTTGCTTGCCCGGTTCGTCGCTGTCGCGGCCCAGCAGGAACAGGATCCGGATCAAGGCTTCCATCAAGCCGCCGAGGGGCAGGGCGTCCTGAAGGCGGTCGATCAGGACTTTATCGTGCTGCTCGGCATGCGCCTGGAGATTGCGAGCCGGTACGTTGCCGGTAAGGCTGTTGAGCACGCCATACACGCCGTAAAAGCTCATTTCCTGAGCGGCATCACGCAGGTCCCGATAGCCGTTCAAGGCATCCTGTATCTGGTTGGAAAACAATGCCTGCCAGGCCAGCAACGGATTGGACGGGTTTGCCGGCTGACGGTTCTTGCTCACCTGGGAGGCACTGCCTGCCAACCACCAGAGCGCCGGGTTCAAACTGTTCCACATCACCTGTTGCTGGTGAAACGGGTGGGCCTTGCGCATCAGCTCGGCGGTCGGCTCGTTGATCAACTGGCGCAACCACGGCCTTACAAACCCGTCGTAAAGGGTGTTGTTGAAATCAGAGGCACGCTCGACCAGCGCAAATTCGCGATCATCGTCACGGGGCGCCTGCGCGTCACCGTGGATGTCGGCGATACGTCGTCGCTCGAAACGCACGGCGTAGGGCGTTGGCGAATGTTCCGGCAGGTCCTCGATGAGCATTTCATAGAGCCCGCCCGGCAGTTCGTTGATCGCGTCGACGGCGCCCAACAACTCCCGGTGCTCACGCCGCGCGACTTCGCCGGAAACAAAGATGCCCAGATGGCCAATGCTCGCGTGCCGCAGGTAAACGATGGTGCGACCGGCATTTTGCAGGGCGAGATCGCTGGGGTAGACGTCGGTGATCCAGTCCAGTGCTTGCTGCGGCGAGGTGATGTTGTCGCCATAGGAACAGAACACCACCACCGGCACTTCGATGCGTTTGAGGTCGAGCCCGCTGCTCTTGCGCCCGAGGCCGCCGGACAGTTGGTTGCCGATGAACAGGTCATCGACAATCATCTCGATCTCTTCGCCATTGAGCAGGGTCGGGCTGCCCCACCAGCGTTCGAAATCGAGGAAGCGCGGAGCCTCGCTGTCGACTTCGCTGAACAGGTGGTAGTACTTGCCCCACCAGGTGTTGGCCGGGTCGAGGCTTTCGAAATTGCTCACCAGCCAAGTGCCGTCGAAACGGTCATTGCCCAGGTCGCTGCCCAGGCGTGCCATCCAGCCGCCGCCCAGCAAACCGCCGGTGTAGCGCATCGGATTGCGGCCATTAACGCCCGCCCAGTAGGACAACGGCGCGCCATTGACGATGATCAGTCCCGGCAGTTCCGGACGGGTCGCCGCCAGGCCCATCAACGCCCAGCCGGCCTGGCAGTTGCCGATCACCACGGGTTTGGTGCTGGCGGGGTGTCGCGCGCTGACCTCTTCGATAAACCGCGCCTGGGCTAAAACAATGTCCGCCAGGGTTTGCCCCGGGCGTGGCGAATGGCTGAACGAGATGAAATAGGTCGGGTGACCGGCGCGCAGGCTTTCGCCGATGACCGAATCCTGTTTGAAACCGCCAATCCCTGAACCGTGGCCGCCGCGCGGGTCAATGATGATCACCGGCTGCTTTTTGCTGTCGAGCTGTTGCCCGGGGCCCGCGATGATCTGCAGCAGCGAGTAGTTGACCGGGCGCGGCAGGTCTTCACCGGCAATCAGGGTTTCATGGTTGAACTTGAGCAGCAGCGGATACCCGGCGCGTTCGTGGGCCAGGGTGTTGTCGCCGCGCTGACGCAAGGTGTCCCAGAACAGCACGCTGCGTTGGCCAAGGTCGGTGAAGTATTCCTGCCAGTCAGCGGCGGTCGGCTGCTTGAGTTGTTCAAGACTTGAAGGTGCGTAGGTTTTGGCTTGGCGCTGTTGCACGGCGTCAATAACGTTGCGGGTATTGAGGCGCTGCAGATGGTTCAGGTGCTCGAACACACCGGACGCAGTCGAAAGCCCTTTATCTTGCAGCGCAATATTTTCTTCCTGACCCATCGTGAACTCCTGACGCCATGCGTGGGAACGTTGCCCTGACTAATAGCAATCAAGCCGGTCGTTCGATTTTCACGAGTGTATAGGGAATAACGGTCAAGGAAGCGAACTTTATTGTGCGCCGCACAAAATAGCCGTTGCCAAATAGTTTTGTGCACTGCAATATCAAGGCTAACGCGATGTCTGGCAGGATCGCTATCGCGTCCTCAGGCCCATCCGGGCCTTCCAGAACCAGGAGATAAAGCATGTCTTTTTTCAATTCGGAAAAACTGCAAACCGCTCAGAAAGCCAACCTCGATCTTTTGCAGCAGATCAGCGGCAAAGTCTTCGCCAGCGTTGAACAGCTGAGCCAGTTGCAGTTCAAGGCACTGCGCGACTCCACCGAAGAGCACTTCGAAGGCGTGCGCAAGCTGCTGGCCGTGCGTGATCCACAAGGTTTTGCCGATTTGCAGGCATCGTTTACCCAGCCGAGCGCGCAGGCCGAACGTCTGGCCGAGTTCAATCGTCAGGTTCAAGCGCTGATCGTGGGCACGCAGTCGGACATCGCCAAACTGACGTCGAGTCAGGTCGAGGCGGGCACCCAGCAGGTCAATGAGTTTGTTGAATCGATCAGCAAGAATGCACCGGCCGGCTCCGAGCCTGTCGTGGCTGCATTCAAGTCGGGCCTTGCCAATGCCAGTACCGTGTTTGAAAGTGCACAGAAAGCCGTGAAACAGGCTTCCGATGTGGCTCAGAGCAATTTTGACGCCGCCACTGCCGCTGCCACCAAAGCAGCACCAGAAGCGAGCGCCAAGGCCACCAGCGGTAACAAGTAAGTCATTTCAGGCCAGCGGCACAAACGATGGCGATGGGTTTATTCCCCATCGCCATTTTTTTTCGGCCCGTTATCGGTGCCGGGCTTGGCGCCAAACATGCCGAACAGGTTCTGGGTATTGAGGTACAAGGCCTTGGACTGGTCGACATACTGGCGCATCAGGTCCTGCATGACCGGGGCCTGTTGATGCATGAAGTCGCTCCAGGCTTCGGATGACTGCGCGCCGGTCTGGGACTGGATGTCGATGACGGTCTGGATGCTTTTATCCAGGTAGCTGCCGAGCACACCCTGGTACGGACCGTAGAACTGGATAATCCCCATCAGCATCTCGCTGGTGAAGATCGGCTCGCCGCCGCTTTCGGCTTCCAGAATCACTTGCAGCAGGATACTGCGCGTCAGGTCTTCGCCGCTCTTGGCATCGACCACCTTAAACGCAACTTTATCGACGACCAGTTGGCGCACATCCGCCAGCGTCAAATGACTGCTGGTGTGGGTGTCGTAGAGTCGGCGATTGGGGTATTTCTTGATCAGGCGGGGGGTGGTATCAGTCATGCGGGGCGTCTCGCGGCGGGCCTGGTTTGCAGGCATCTTAACCTACTCTCATGTTTGGCGCCTTTGAGGCCGCCTTCGCGAGCAGGCTCGCTCCTACCGTTGACCGCGTTCCCCTTGTGGGGGCGAGCCTGCTCGCGAAGAGGCTCGCCATCTCAGCGAAAATCCACAACAAAAAGGGGAACTGCGCCGCCAAGCGAGTCCCCCCTTGTGAAGTCTGATTCGTTACCAGATCGGCAGGGTGTAGCTGACAATCAAGCGATTCTCATCCAGATCGCTGCCGAAGTTAGTTGAACGCACCGTCGCATTACGCCATTTCACCCCGACATTCTTCAGCGGACCGCTCTGCACGACATAACCAATGTCGGTATCACGCTCCCATTCCTTGCCTTCGGGACGGTTGCCGCCCAGGTCGATATTGTCGCCAGTGATATAGCGGGTCATGAAGGTCAGGCCCGGCACGCCCATGGCCGCGAAGTTGTAGTCGTAACGCGCCTGCCAGGATTTTTCGTCCTTGCTGGCGAAGTCACCGATCTGCACGAAGTTCACCAGAAACGCGTCGGTGCCGTTGATGTAGGCAAAACCGGTGTCGCCGCTCATGCCTTGATAACCCAGGCCAAACGCGTGACCGCCGAGGCTGTAGGTGAACATGGCGCCAATCGCATTGTTGTCGACATTGCTGCCGCCATCATCCGTGGAGCGGGCAAAGCGCAGGTCTGTCTTGAACGATTGCCCCGTCGTTACCGGCATCACGTAGGTCAGGTTCACCAGGTGCTGGCTGTAGAAATTGTCGAGGTGGCCGTAGCTGTAGCCGGTGGCGAGGTTGCTGGTCCATTTGTAGTTCAGGCTGGCGAAATCAAAGCTGTCGCTGTCGAGGTGCCGCGTGGTGATGCCTTTGGCGCCGGTCCGGGTGATGCCCATGTCCTCGTAGTCCGAGGAGTCACGCTGATTGACCTGGGTTAGCCGCCCGGCATCCACGGTCAAGCCTTCAATCTCCAGCGAGTTCAATTGACCGCCCTTGAAGGTTTGTGGCAACAGCCGTGAATCGTTGGCCAGCACCGTCGGCAATTTCGGCAGCAGCGTGCCGAGTTTCAGGGTGCTTTTGGAGGCGCGCAGTTTGGCGGTCAATCCCAGTTCGCCGTACTCGTCCTGAGCGCCTTTGCTCGTGTCGCGATGGCGTTTGAGCAGGCCGGAACCGGCGCGATCAGGACTCGAATCAAGCTTGACGCCGACCAGGCCGATGGCATCGAAACCGACACCGACCAAACCGTCGGTGAAGCCCGACTCATAGCGCAGCAGGAAACCCTGGGCCCATTCCTCTTGTTTGGATTGGGCGGCGTTGTCCTGGCGATAATCCCGATTGAAATAGAAGTTGCGCAGCTCAAGGCTGGCCTTGCTGTCTTTGACAAAGTCAGCCGCGGCGGGGGCCGAGAGGCTGATGACGCCGCCGGCCAGCAATAGTCGGGTAGCGAGGATGCGGGTGTTGCGGTCCATGGTGAAGCCCCTTTGTTTTTATTATGGAAAGACAGGTCCCGCGGCCCTCGCCGGGTGGACGAGGGCTTATCAATAAAAAAACGCGGACGCCGAATCGAGAGGAGCGTGGCGCCGCGTCGGTTCAATCGTTAGAACTGTTCGGCGCTCAGGCCGTACAACGAGGCGCTGCCGGCGAGAATGGAATGCTCCAGGCTCAATGTGCGCGGAAGCAGGCGACGGATGTAGAAATCGGCGGTGGCGATCTTCGCGCCATAGAACTTGGGGTCCTCGCTGAGTTTATTCTTCGCAACCTGGGCCATGCGCGCCCAGAGCCAGGCGTAGGCGACGTAACCGAACAGGTGCAAATACTCGACCGAAGCCGCGCCGATTTCGTTGCGATTGGTGGCGGCCTGGTCTTGCAGCCAGTCGCTCAGGTTTTCCAGACGCTGCACGGCATCGAACAGTTGCACGGAGTAGGGCGCGTCAGGCTGATGGGCGAAACGACGGATCTCCCCGGTGAACTGACGCAGCGCGAAGCCGCTGTCGGCCAACACTTTGCGGCCGAGCAGGTCCAGCGCCTGAATGCCGTTGGTGCCTTCGTAGATCTGCGCGATGCGCACGTCACGGACCAACTGTTCCTGGCCCCATTCGCGGATGTAGCCATGGCCGCCGAACACTTGCTGGCCGTTGATGCAGCTTTCCAGACCCGTGTCGGTGAAGAACGCCTTGGCCACTGGTGTCAGCAGCGCGACCAGGGTTTGTGCGCTGTCGCGCTCCTGGGCGTCATCGGAGAACTTCGCCAGGTCCAGTTGTTGACCGACGTAACTGGCAAACGCGCGACCACCTTCGGTCATGGCTTTCATGCTCAGCAACATGCGGCGCACATCGGGGTGGACGATGATCGGATCAGCCACTTTGTCCGGGGCCATCGCGCCGGTCGGTGCGCGGCTCTGTACACGTTCACGGGCGTAAGCCACGGCGCTCTGATAGGACGCTTGCGCACAGCCGATGCCCTGAATGCCGATGGACAGGCGCTCGTAGTTCATCATGGTGAACATCGCCGCCAGGCCTTTGTTGGCTTCGCCGACCAGCCAACCGCTGGCGCCGTCGAAGTTCATCACGCAGGTGGCGGAAGCCTTGATGCCCATCTTGTGTTCGATCGAACCGCAGCTCACGGCATTGGCGTCGCCAAGGGAACCGTCGGCATTGACCAGCACCTTGGGCACGACGAACAGCGAGATCCCTTTCGGTCCGGCTGGCGCGTCCGGCAGTTTGGCCAGCACCAGATGGATGATGTTTTCCGTCAGGTCCTGATCGCCACCGGTGATGAAGATCTTGCTGCCGGTGATGCTGAAACTGCCGTCGGCCCGGGGTTCGGCGCGGGTGCGGATGATCCCCAGATCAGTGCCGGCATGCGCTTCGGTCAAGCACATGGAACCGGCCCAGCGGCCTTCGTACATCGGTGGCAAATACAGGTTTTTCAGGGTCTCGCTGGCGTGGGCATCCAGCGCCAGGCAGGCCCCGGAACTCAAGGCCGAATACAGGGCGAAGCTTGAGTTGGCGCCGTAGAGCATTTCTTCGAACTGCACAGCAAGCATCTTCGGCATGCCCATGCCGCCAAAATCGGCATTACCGGAAAGCCCCACCCAGCCGCCTTCGATGAAGGTGGCATAAGCCTGTTTGAAGCCGATCGGCGTGCTGACCTGGCCATCGAGCCACTGGGCGCCTTCTTCGTCGCCGCTGCGATTCAACGGCGCAATCAGGTGCGAAGTGACTTTCGCCGCTTCCTCAAGAATGGCGTCAGCGGTGGCGGCGTCGACCGTGTCGGCCAGGGCCGGCAAGCGCGCCCACAGGGCCGGGGCATCGAACACTTCGTGCAGCACAAAGCGCATGTCGCGCAGCGGGGCGTTGAATTCGGGCATAACGTGAACCTCAAAAGGTGTGCGGTGGGCACGGCGCCGTTACGGTAGACCGTGCCCTTTCAATCAATGAGCGGAAGCGCTGGCGGCGCCGAGGCCGGTCTGGGCGCGAACGAACTGGTCGGCGTAGGCGTCACGCTCCTTGTCGGCGCGCACGCTGCGGTCGAGTTTCGACACCACGACGATCACGAAGAACGCCAGCGGCATGGAGAACAGCGCCGGGTGGTCGTAGGGGAAGATCGCGTGAGCGTGACCGAGCACGGTGACCCAGACCGCTGGCGACAGGATCACCAGCACCAGTGCGCAGATCAGGCCGGCAAAACCGCCGAGGATCGCGCCTTTGGTGGTCAGGCCTTTCCAGTACATGGCCATGATCAGCACCGGGAAGTTGGTCGACGCGGCAATGCCGAAGGTCAGGCCTACCAGAAACGCGACGTTCATCTTCTCGAACAGAATGCCCAACAGAATCGCGATGATGCCCAGGCCTACCGTCGCCATGCGCGTCACGCGCATTTCCTGTTTCTGGCTGGCCTTGCCTTTCTTGAACACCGTGGCGTAGAGGTCATGGGAAATCGCCGAGGCACCGGCCAGGGCCAGTCCGGAGACCACCGCCAGAATGGTGGCGAAGGCCACGGCCGAGAGGAAACCGAAGAACAGGTTGCCGCCCACTGCTTTGGCAAGGTGCATGGCAACCATGTTGCCGCCGCCGATCAGGGCGCCGCCGACTTCACCGTTGACGTAGTACTGCGGGTCGGTGCCGATGATGACCATCGCGGCAAAGCCCAGGGTGCAGACCACCAGGAAGAAGAAACCGATAAAGCCTGTCGCGTAGAACACCGACTTGCGTGCTTCCTTGGCGTTCGGCACGGTGAAGAAACGCATCAGGATGTGCGGCAGACCGGCAATCCCGAACACCAGCCCCAACGACATCGACGCGGTGTTGATCGGGTCGGCGAGCATCGAGCCTGGCCCCATGATGTTCCAGCCGCTGGCATGGGCCTGGACGGCTTTGTCGGCCAGGGTTTCGTAGCTGAAACCAAACTGCGACATGGCCATCACCGCCAGGGTGGTTCCGCCGGCGAGCAGCAGCACAGCCTTGATGATTTGCACCCAGGTGGTGGCAATCATGCCGCCGAAGATCACGTAGACCAGCATCAATGCACCGACGATCACCACCGCAACCGGGTAGTCGAGACCGAACAGCAACTTGATCAACTGACCGGCCCCGACCATCTGCACGATCAGGTAGCAGCACACCACTGTCAGCGAACCGAACGCGGCGAAGATCCGCACCTTGTTCTGGTCGAGGCGATAGGAAACGATGTCGGCGAAGGTGTAGCGGCCCAGGTTGCGCAGGCGCTCGGCCATCAGGAAGGTGATGATCGGCCAGCCGACAAAGAAGCCGATGGTGTAGATGAAGCCATCGTAGCCCTTGGCAAACACCAGGCTGGACAGCCCCAGCAGCGTGGCGGCGGACATGTAGTCACCGGCAATTGCCAGGCCGTTCTGGAACCCGGTAATGCCACCGCCAGCGGTGTAGAAGTCCGACGTGGATTTGGTTTGCCGTGCGGCCCACCAGGTAATCGCCAGGGTGCCCAGCACGAAGACAAAGAACATGCCGATCGCATGCAGGTTCAGCGGTTGTTTTTCCACTGCGCCCATTGTCGGGGCGGCGAGGACGATGGAGGCCGGCAACAGGCCGGCAGCGGCGAGGATGAGCTTACGCAGCAGGTTCATCACTTGCTCTCCTCGAGAATGGCGGCGCCCAGTGCATCGAAACGCGTGTTGGCGCGGTAGACGTACCAACCGGTCAGCAGCCAGGAAAAAATGATGATCGCCGCACCCACCGGCATGCCCAGGGTCAACATCCGATGCTCGGCGACTGGCGCATGCAGCCATTGCGGGGCAAACGCCACCACCAGCATGAATCCGTAGTAAGTGCCCAGCACGGCGGCACTCAGCGACCAGGCCAGGCGCGAACGGCTGCTCACCAATTGAAGGAATTTCGGATTGGTCCGAATGCGTTCACAACGTTGGGTATCGGTTGAATGGATGTCGATCATGGGTGGCTCCACATTGTTTTTGTTATGTGTCTGGGGGCAGGGCAGGGCCGAATTCGGCCTGCACGAGCCCGAAGCGGCAGATGAAACACCTGCCGCCGGGTAGGTAAAACGTCGGTTCGGGTTAAAGCGCTTTAGCCCTGTCGCGCAGGACGTACTTCTGGATTTTGCCGGTGGACGTTTTCGGCAACAGGGTGAAGATCACCGTGCGCGGGACTTTGAAGCCCGCCAGATGCTCGCGGCAGAAACTGATGATGTCGGCCTCGCGAACGTCCTGGTGGTCGGCCTTCAAGGTGATGAACGCACACGGCGTTTCTCCCCATTTTTCATCGGGACGGGCAACCACGGCTGCTTCCATCACGCCCGGATGGCGATACAGCACGCCTTCCAGTTCGATGGTGGAAATGTTCTCGCCGCCGGAAATGATGATGTCCTTGAGTCGGTCCTTGATCTCGACATAACCATTGGGATGACACACCGCCAGGTCACCGGTGTGGAACCAGCCGCCTTCGAATGCTTCGGCGGTGGCGGTCGGGTTTTTCAGGTAGCCCTTCATCACGGTGTTGCCGCGCATGAAGATCTCACCGATGGTCTGACCGTCCCGTGGGGTAGGTTCCAGCGTCTTTGAGTCGCCGACCATCACACCTTCAAGCGTCGGGTAGCGCACGCCCTGACGGGATTTGATCTGTGCCCGTTCGTCCAGCGGTAACTCATCCCATTCGGCATGCCAGGCGCAGAGCGTCACCGGACCGTAGGTTTCGGTCAGGCCATAGACGTGCGTGACCTTGATGCCCATTTCTTCCACGGCGCCGATCACTTTGGCGGGCGGTGCAGCACCGGCAACCATGGCGTTGACCGGGTGGTCGATGGCCGCTTTCGCCGATTCCGGCATGTTGACCAATGCATTGAGCACGATAGGCGCAGCACACAGGTGCGTGATTTGATGCTCGCGAATCAGCGTGAGGATTTTCTGCGGATCGACCCGGCGCAGGAACACATGCACACCGGCCATGGCGGTGATGATCCACGGGTAGCACCAACCGTTGCAGTGAAACATCGGCAGGGTCCAGAGGTAGACCGGATGGTTGCCCATGGCCCAGGTCATCTGGTTGCCCAGCGAGTTCAGGTACGCGCCGCGATGGTGGTAGACCACACCTTTCGGGTTGCCGGTGGTGCCGGAGGTGTAGTTCAGCGAGATGGCTTGCCACTCGTTGTCCGGCCATTGCCAGGCGTAATCCGGATCGCCTTCGGCCAGCAGCGCTTCATAATCCAGGTCGCTGACGGCCTTGCCTTCGCCGTATTCCGGGTCATTGACGTCGATGACCAGCGGCGGGTGATCGAGCATGCCGATGGCCGCGTGAATCACGTCATGGAATTCACGGTCGGTGATCAGCACCTTGGCTTCACCATGCTGCAGCATGAAGGCAATGGCTTCGGCATCCAGGCGCACGTTGAGCGGGTTGAGCACGGCGCCGATCATCGGCACGCCAAAATGCACTTCAAGCATCTCGGGAATGTTGGGCAGCATCACCGCCACCGTATCGTTCTTGCCGATGCCACGACCGGCCAGCGCCGAGGCCAGACGCCGGCAACGGGTGTAGGTCTGCGCCCAGGTACGACGGATCGAACCGTGGATCACGGCGGGGTAGTGGGGGTAAACGCTGGCAGTGCGTTCGATGAAGCTGAGCGGCGACAAAGCAATGTGATTGACAGCCGAAGGGCCTAGCCCTTGTTCATAGATCGACATGACGGGTACTCGGTGGCTGATTGTTAGCTCTATGGATGGGCCTGTTCAGCGTAGCCGCTGAGGTCATCCTTTATGTCCGGTGTGCTTTATATAACAATCTGCCACGGATATGGAAGTACAACCTACGCAGTATAGTATATGTACTATATTTGATTCTTCTGCCTCCAAATGAATGCGGCGATACCTCTAGCGCCGGTATATTCTTGGCTCCCCCGACAATGCGGACCTGTGATGACCCTGACTCCCGTTCGATTGCACAGCTGGTTGCGCCTGCAGCGCGAGGGCGTGTCCCTGGCCGCTCGGGCGGATGCGTTGTGCCGTGCGCTGCAGGAATGTCCCGAGGTGCGGCGGGCGGTTTACCTGAGCTGGCAACCCAGCGCGCGAATTTACAGCCACGAAGGCGCCGCCCAGCATTTCCCGCCGGGCCTTGGCGATCCATCGCTGGCCAGCGATCAGCTGCTGTTTGATCGGCTGGGCGAGACCGGGCGCCTGGACCTGGCCCAGGTGCGGCAACTCGATTGCTGGCTGTCGGGCCGATTACGCCGCGCAGCCATCAGCCATGGCCAAGTGTTTGATCTGGCCTTGCAGGCGGGGCAGTCAGGCCTGTTGCTGGTGGAAGTCTGCGACGGCGTGAGTCTGGACTGGCTGGGTTGGGTGCAGGATTTGTTGACCACCTTGCTCAGCAGCGTCAACGGCATGCTGCGGGGGTCGCCGCTGTTGGGGCACGACCCACAACCGAGTCTGTTGCTCGATGCGCAGGGCCGACCGCTGGAGTTCAATGCGGCGCTGCTGGCCCTGCTCGCGGAAAAGCCGCTGACCGAGGTGCTGGGCTTTTTGCCGGTCAATCATCGGGTGTTGGTGCGTGCCTGCCTCGACCAGCAACGTGCCATCGAAGGGGTCGAGGCCCAGTTCGAGGCGCAGATTCTGATCTGGACGTTTATCCCCGATCCCCAGGACAACCGCGTGCTCGCCCGTTGCCGCGACGCCACGGTACAAGTATTGGCCGAACGCGAAGCCGCCACGGCCCGCCGGTTGTACCGGCTGATCATCGAGAACACCACCGACCTGATTTCCCGGCACACCCCGGACGGGCGTTTTCTCGATGCCTCGCCGGCATCCTGGACATTGCTTGGCTACTGGCCCGAAGAGTTGCGCGGGCAAATGGCCCAGGGCCTGTTTCACGGCCAGGACCTCGCCAACCTGGTGCAGCGTGCGCGGGACGCGCTGGAGCAGGACGGTTATCACACCATGACGTACCGCATTCGCCATCGCGCCGGGCATTACCTGTGGTTCGAAACCGCCAGCCGGGCGATCCGTGAAACCTACACCGGCGCGGTGGTCGAGGTGGTCAGTGTGTCCCGGGACATCACCGCCCGGGTACAGGCCGAAGAGAACAAGCGGCGCCTGGCGGAAGTGGTCGAGGCCAACACCGATCCGGTGTTGTTCATCGACCCTGACGGGCAAGTCACTTACCTCAACCCGGCGGCACGGCGCATCCTCGATATCGACGAGCAACAACCGATGCCGGCCCTGGCGCAGCTGTTTGCCAGCGCTGACCTGACGCGCCTGCAACGTGACGGCTGGAGCAGCGCCGAACGCGACGGCGTGTGGAGCACCGATGCACGGTTGCAACCGCCCGGTGGCGGCACGTCGGTGCCGGTGTCGCTGGTGCTGCTGGCGCACCGTTCGGCCGGCGGCGAGCGCTACTACTCTTTGGTGGCGCGGGACATGACCGAGCGTGAATTGCGCGAGGTGCAACAGCGCCGCCATCAAGACGAATTGGCCCACACCGCACGGTTGGTGACCCTGGGCGAGCTGGCCTCGGGCATTGCCCACGAAATCAACCAGCCACTGGCCGCCGTGGTCAATTACGCCAATGCCAGCCAACGCTATTTACAGACGCTCGACACCAACCCCGAGGCCGCCGAACGCGTGGCGAAAGGACTGCAACGCATCACCCATCACGCCACCCATGCCTCGGAAGTGATCAAGCGCTTACGGGCGTTTCTGCGCAAGGGGCAGCGGCGCATGCAGGCCCTGAATTTTACCGACGTCGCCCGTGAGGCCGTGCGTTTGTGTGCCTGGGAAGCGAGCAATTGCCAAGTGACAATCGAGGATCGACTGCCGGATAATCTGCCGCCCGTTTATGCCGACCGGGTGTTGCTGGAGCAAGTGCTGCTCAATCTGTTGCGCAATGCCATCGACGCCAATCGCGAACAACATCCGGGGCAGCCCTCGCTGATCGTGATGACGGCGGAGCAGGGCGGTGGTGCCACCGTGGAAATCCGTGTGCAAGACCAGGGGCCGGGCGTCAGTGAGCCCGAACTGGAGCAGATATTTACCCCGTTCTATACCAGCAAGGCCGATGGCCTGGGCCTTGGCTTGTCCATGAGCCGCAGCATCATCGAAGGTTTCGGCGGTGAATTGCAGGCTCGGCGCCAACCGGTCGGGCTGCTGATGGGTTGCCGCTTGCCGCTTGCCGGCCCAACAAAACAACAACAGGAATAACGCAATGGCAGGTGTGACTGAGCACGTGGTGTATGTGGTCGACGATGACCAGGGCATGCTCGATTCAACGGTCTGGCTGTTGGAATCGGTCGGGCTCAAGGCCTTGCCCTTTACCAGTGGCGTGGAGTTTCTCAGCGCCTGTGATGCCACGCTCGACGCCTGCGTGCTGCTGGATGTGCGCATGCCCGGCATGGGCGGGTTGAACGTGCAGGAAGAAATGCGCGCTCGGGAGTTGAACCTGCCGATCATCTTCGTCAGCGGCCACGCCGATGTGCCCATCGTGGTGCGCGCGTTCAAGGCAGGCGCCCATGACTTCATCGAAAAACCTTATAACGAGCAGTTGTTGCTGGACAGCGTGCAACAGGCGCTGAGCAACTGCGCGGCCAACCGTTCGGGTAATCAGGGCCATGACGCCTTGCAAGCCCGTTTGCTGACACTGACCCCCCGCGAGCGCGATGTCTTGCTGCCGCTGGTGCAGGGTTACACCACTCGGGAAATCGCCGAGCAACTGGGCGTCAGCGCAAAAACCGTCGACCTGTATCGCTCACGCGTGATGAAGCGCATGCAGGCCAGCAACCTGCCGGACCTGGTGGGCATGGCCATTGCCGCCGGACTGGTCGATCCACTGAAATTGCGTTGAGGCCTCACGCCGTGTATTGAGCGTCTATGCTGGGCTAACCGATCCGCTACCGTTGCAGTGATCTGCAAGGAGCCACCCGTGGAGCCCACACCCTTTACCGAGAAAACGCTGAGCCGCACCCTGCTCGATGTAATGATTCGTGCCGGGTTGATCGCGGTGCTGGTACTTTTCTGTTTCCAGATATTCAGCCCGTTCCGCGACTTGATGTTGTGGTCGCTGATCCTGGCGATCACCCTCTATCCGCTGCAAGAGCGACTCAGGGGGAGCCACAAACCCGGGCACGTCGCGACGCTGATCATTCTGATCGCCATCGTCATCCTGATGGTGCCGATCTACCTGCTGGGCACCTCGATTGCCGATTCGGTCGAACGGGCGATGGAAGTCGTCAAGGGCGGCGGTTTTCACATTCCACCGCCGGCCGAGTCAGTTGCCAGTTGGCCGTTGGTGGGCCGGCCACTCTCTGATCTGTGGTTTCAAGCCTCCACCAATCTTCCCGAGCTGACCGCCAAATACGTACCGCAAATCAAACATGTCAGCCTGGGCCTGTTGGGTAAACTCGCGGGTGTCGGCATGGGTTTCCTGACGTTCATCTTCGCCTTGATCATTGCCGGGATTTTCATGGCCCATGGCGAAGGCGGCAGTCGCGCCGCGGTCCAGATTGCCTCCAGAGTCAGCGGTCCGGCACGGGGCCCGAAAATCGCTGAACTGTGCACCGCCACCATCCGTGCGGTGGCGTTGGGCGTGGTCGGCATCGCGTTCATCCAGATGCTGCTGGTGGGCCTCGGCTTTGTCTTCAAGGGCATCCCCGGTGCCGGTCTGCTGGCCTTGGCGGTGCTGCTGCTCGGCATCATGCAATTGCCGGTGACGCTGATTACGCTACCGGTGATTGCCTTCGTCTTTGCAACCGAAGGCGCCAGCACCGCGACCATTATTTTCGCCATCTATGTGTTCATTGCCGGCCTGGTGGACAACGTCCTCAAGCCCTTGTTGCTGGGGCGCGGTGTCGACGTGCCGATGCCGGTGGTGTTGATTGGTGCGTTGGGCGGCATGGTCACCAGTGGCATCATCGGGCTGTTCATCGGGCCAGTGGTCCTTGCCGTCGGCTATCAATTATTCTGGCAGTGGGTGCAGGATCGACCATCGGAAACAGGAGGGCCGCCACTGTGAATGCGCAGGATCATCCACTGCTGGATCAGGTGCTGATCGCCCATGGCGGTCTGGACCGCTGGAACAGCTTCAACACTGTGCGCGCCACCCTGGTGACCGGCGGCTCGCTCTGGGCCGCGAAAGGGCTGACCCAAGACAGCGCCCCTCGCCAGATGACCGTTTGGCTGCATGAACAGAAAGCCTCGGTAACCCCCTTCGGTGGCCCGGATAAACGGACAGCCTATTCACCCGATCGAATCGCCATCGAAACCACCGACGGGCAGGTGATCGCCGAGCGCCAGGCGCCCCGGCAATCCTTTGGCGACCACACCGAAAACACCCCGTGGGATCCACTGCATCGCGCGTACTTCAACGGGTATGCGCTCTGGTCCTACCTGACCATGCCTTTTTTGTTCAAGTGGCCGGGTGTGGTGACCGAGGAAATCGAACCCTGGCAAGAAGCAACCGAGCGCTGGCGCCGTTTGCGGGTGCACTTTCCCGAAAGCATCGCCACGCACTGCGCCGCACAGGATTTCTACTTCGGTGAAGACTTCCTGCTGCGGCGACACGACTACAACGTGGATGTCAGTGGTGGTATGCCTGCCACCCAATATGTGTCTGACTACATCGAGGCTGACGGGCTGCGCATGCCCGGCAAGCGTCGTGCCTACCGACGCGGGAAGGACGGCCTGGCTGACATGGATGCCTTGCTGGTAGCCATCGATCTCAGCGAAATCGGCTATTCCTGATGCGCTGCGCAGGGAACAATCATGACCGTACATGCCTGGGAAAAACTCTACCTCGATGACCTGAGCCTGGGTCAGCAGTTCGAAAGCGACAGCGTGCGGGTCCATCGAGCGTCGATGCTGGCCTTCGCCCAGGAGTACGACCCGCAACCGTTTCATCTCGACCCTGAAGCTGCCGAGTTGAGCCTGTTCCGCGGCCTGGCCGCCAGCGGCTGGAACACCGCCGCCCTGACCATGAAGCTGCTGGTGGACAGCGTGCCGTTGGCGGACGGCATCATCGGGTTGGGCATCGAGCTGAGCTGGCCGACACCGACTTACCCCGATGACCTGTTGCGCCTGCAATGCACCGTGCAGGCCATCGACCCGTCCAGCTCCAAACCCGACCGGGGCGTAGTGACGATGTTCATGGAGACCCTCAATCAAAATGACAAGGTGGTGCAGCGAGCCACCGGCAAATTGTTGGTCTTCAGGAGACCGCCGCCTGACTGAAAAGTAGTCATGGGTTTTAGGGTGCGCGCATGATGGCGGAGGCCAGTTTTCACCGAGTCAGTCGAGTGCGCTCTGTCGATGGCAGGGACCGGAGGAGGCGTCGTGAAACCATTTCTGCCCAGGCCCAGCGCCTCAACAATGAATATGTTGCGTGAAGGGTGCCTGCAACGCCGTGATGCAGTGCCGCAAGACCTGACGGAACAAGCAGTCATTCCGGGCATCCCGAATGCGCGCTACTGGCTGGACCGGGACCTGACGGCGTTCATTGTGGATGCGAGCCTGGCCAACGATCGCGAGGTCGAGGCGCTCGCCGACACAGAGTTGCCGACCGATGCGCTGCCACTGGCTTACTACCTGGCCATTTCGGGGGGCGGCGACGCCGGCACCTTCGCGGCGGGCATCATCGCCGGCTGGAGCTTGCATGGGAGCCGACCGCCTTTCAAAGTCGTCACCGGCATCAGCGCAGGCGCCCTGGTCGCACCGTTCGCATACCTGGGGCCTGAGTATGACCCGGTCATCCTGGGGATCTGCAGCGCAATCGGTCCGAAAGATGTGTTCCATGCGCGAAGTGTGCTGACCCGCCTGGCCAGCGACGGCATTGCGGACAGCAAGCCCCTGGCGCGCCTCATTGCCAAGTACATCACCGCCGACGTGTTAGCGGCCATCGCTGCGCAATACGCCAAGGGACGACTGCTGATGATCGGCACCACCGACCTCGATGCCGGGCGGCCCGTCACCTGGAACATGGGCGCGATTGCTTCCAGCGGAGCACCGGGCGCGCTGCACCTGTTTCGCAACATCATGATCGCGTCGATGAGCATTCCCGGTGCCGTTTCACCGGTCATGATCGATGTGGAGGTCGACGGCCAACAGTTTCAGGAAATGCACGTGGACGGAGGCGTCCTGACACAGGTGTTCCTTTACCCGCCGGGCACCGTGATGGCGTTGAACAGCGTGGCCGGCGCGCGCATCCGCCGGGCCCGGCATTTCTATGTCATTCGCAATGGCAAACTGGAACCGCAGTGGTCCGGTACCAAGCGCCGGACCTTGAGCATCGGCGGGCGAGCCATCAGCACCTTGATCCAGACCCAGGGGATCAGCGACCTCAATCACATTTACCGGATCGCCCAGCAGGACGGCGCAGACTTCAATCTGGCGTACATCGGCGCGGATTTTATCTGCCCGCGCAATCAGAAATTCGATGGCGAGTACATGAAGCGTCTGTTCGATTACGCCTTTCAACTCAGCGCGCAAGGCTACCCGTGGCATAAATCGCCGCACACCTGAGTTGCCTGTATGAAATTTATGCTGTAGTTTTTCATGAAATTATAAAAATATAATTTCATGAGGCTTGTATGTTTCAGCAGTCCACGCAGCATGTCGCCAGCTATTACGCCCACAGTTGCGCTGATCGCCTGACCACCCGACCGGCGCTTGCCGGTGAGCAAACCACCGAAATCGTCATCATCGGTGCCGGTTTCAGCGGCCTGCATACTGCGTTGCGCCTGGCTTTGGCTGGTAAGCGGGTGACGCTGCTGGAAGCCAGCTGCGTGGCATGGGCCGCGTCGGGGCGCAATGGCGGGCAGGCCATTCTCGGCTGGTCGTGTGACATGCCGCCTCTGGAAGCAGCGTTGGGCTACGAGCGTGCGCGGCGGTTGTGGGACGGCATGCGCTGGGCTGCGCAAGAGCTGCGTGAGTTGCCGGCTCGCCATGGTTTCGACTGTGATTACCGCGCTGGCCATTTGTGGACATCGGTGATGCCCCGTCGGGTTGGTCTGCTGACGGAGTGGCAGCACGAAGCCAGCCACAAATGGGGCCACGATGGCTTGCAGTTCATCCGCCGTGAACAGTTGCCGGAATGGGTGGCCAGCGAGCGCTATCAGGCCGGGCTTTATGACCCTGAAGGCGCGCACCTGAATCCACTGAAACTGGCCCTCGGCCTGGCCGCCGCCATCGAGCGTGCGGGCGGCCGTATCCATGAACAAAGCAAGGCGCTGAGTTATCGAGAGGAGGGCGGTCAATTCCTGGTAAACACCGAACGCGGATCGATTCGCGCGGATGTGCTGGTGCTGGCCTGCAATGCCTATCTCGACGAGCTCGACCCGCAGCTGGCCAGTTGCGTGTTGCCGGTGGGCACTTATCAAGTCGCCACCGCGCCCCTGACGGCCGAGCAGGCCACGGCGCTGTTGCCGAGCAATGTCTGTGTCACCGACAACCAGTTCGTTCTCGACTATTTCCGTCGCACGCCGGACAACCGCTTGCTGTTCGGCGGTGGATGCACGTATCTGGGTGGGATGCCCAGGGACATTGCCGGCGCAACCCGGCCGTTTCTGGAACGGGTTTTCCCGCAGCTCAAAGGCGTGAAGCTGGAGTTCGCCTGGGGCGGGCACATTGACCTGACGCTCAAACGCACCCCAGACATCGGTCGCAAGGGTGATCGCTACTGGCTTCAGGGGTATTCCGGGCATGGCGTGCTGCCCACGCTGGCCGCTGCCCGCGCCGTGTCCGACGCGATTCTCGGCCAGAGTGATGAACTGGCGTTGTATCAGGGCTTGAGTAACCCCAGCTTCCCCGGCGGTAAATACCTGGCGGCGCCGCTGGAAGCTATCGGCAAGGCGTGGTATCGACTGCGCGACAGCATTTGATGAATCACTTGGCGGAATTCCAGGCATGAACAAGCAAGAAGAAATCGCCGCGCTGGCGATCCTGATTCACGATCTGCGCAAGCATAAGAAGTACACCTTGAAGGATCTGGCTGATCAGATCGGTCGTTCCGTCGGCTTTCTCTCGCAGGTCGAACGCGGCCTGTCACGACCCACCGTGGCCGACCTGACGGCGATCAGCGAAACCCTGGGCGTGCCGACCACCTATTTCTATAGCCTGCCCAAACCCAAGGAACTGCCGTGGGTCACCCGGCCGGATGAACGCCGCACGTTGTACTACGCCAACGGCATCACCGACATTCTGGTGTCGCCGAAGATGCGGGCTTCGTTTTCCATGCTCGAAAGTCACCTCGAAGCCGGCGCCAGCAGTGGCGAACGGCACTTGAGCGACAGCTCGGAGCAG
This sequence comes from Pseudomonas sp. PS02303, assembly GCF_029959925.1. Taxonomy (NCBI): domain Bacteria; kingdom Pseudomonadati; phylum Pseudomonadota; class Gammaproteobacteria; order Pseudomonadales; family Pseudomonadaceae; genus Pseudomonas; species Pseudomonas sp. PS02303. Next base: position 43,172 of record NZ_JASCOM010000017.1, on the reverse strand, counting down.
GGCGGCTACGTGCTCGAAGGCGAGTTGACGCTGTGGTTGGGTGATGACGACGCCGTCACCTTGCAGGCCGGCGACAGCTTTCAGTTCGACAGCCATACCCGTTGCCGCTACGGCAACCTCACCGAGCACCTCACGCGAGTGCTCTGGGTCTACACCTGATCACCACAATAGGACCAACCATGATGGACGCTGATCTGCTGGCCGAGGTGCACGCCTTTCGCCAACGCTACCCTGATGTACGTTATGTCGACCTGATTTCCCTGGACATTCCGGGGCACTTCTACGGCAAGCGCTATCCCGTGGAGATGCTGGAAAAGGTCGCGTCCGGCAGCGCGCTGAAACTGCCGCAAAACTGTGTGCTGCTCGGTGTGCAAGGCGGTTTGTTCAAGATTGGCGACTACTGCTTTAACGACGGTGACCCGGATGCGCTGCGCCGCCTGGTGCCCGGCACACTCAAGCCGGTCAGCTGGGAAGCACAACCGCTGGGGCAAATGCTGATCACCTCGGACGGCACCGAGAAGCCGATTGTGTTCGAGCCGCGCCAGGTCCTGGCGCAGGTGTTGGACAGGCTCGCCGGCAAAGGCATCCATCCGGTGGTGGCGTTCGAGCTGGAGTTCTATCTGTTCGATAAAAAGCTGCGCGACGGACTGCCGCAATTCCCCCGGGATGATCTGACCGACGATACCGACGATCAGCCGAACATGCACATCGAGCGCCTGTCACGTTTTGCGCCGGTGCTGGATGAGATGGTCGAAGCCTCGCGGGCCCAAGGCATCGATACCACAGTGATCACCGCCGAGCTTGGCCCGGGCCAGTTCGAGATCAATTTCGGGCATCTTGATGATGGCTTGCGAGCGGCGGACTGGGCGGCCTTGTTCTGTCGCAGCACCCGTGGCGTGGCCCTGAAACACGGTTACCGCGCCAGCTTCATGGCCAAACCTTACTTGCAGCACCCGGGCAGCGGCATGCATGTGCACGTCAGCCTGTATGACGCCGCCGGCAATAACCTCCTCGCCGCGAATCAGCAGCAATCGTTGCGTCATGCCGTGGCCGGCTGCCTGGAATTACTGCCGCATTGCATGCCGATCTTCGCGCCGAACCAGAACGCCTTTCGCCGTTTGGGCGGCACCACCAACATCGCTACCCGGGCGAGCTGGGGCTTTGAGGATCGTGATGCGTGCCTGCGCATTCCGGAGTCGGATGCGAAAAACCTGCGCATCGAATATCGCCTGGCCGGTGCCGATGCCAACCCGTACCTGGTGCTGGCGGCGATTCTGGTGGGACTCGAACAGGGCCTGGAAGCAGGCAACGAACCGATCCCGCCGCTCAATGAAGACCGCAACAGTGGGGTCGACTTCCCGCTGGAGATGCTCGAAGCGGTGCGCGCCATGCAGCATCAACCGCAGCTGCGCGAAGGGCTGGGAGCGGAGTTCGTAGACGTGTATTGCGAGAACAAGCGCCAGGATCATCTGGCGTTCATGCAGGAGATCAGTGCGCGGGAGTATCGCTGGTATCTATAAGCCAAGCGTGCAAATGCACTTTAATAAAGCTTTCGTGCGGTGGCATGCACTAAGCCAAGGCAGAAACCGCCACGTTGATCTCCTTAAAGTCCCGGAAGGTGCCGTAAAACACTGACATTCAGCGCTTGGCACAATCGCTGCATTACATCGATCAGGCCCACCGTGAACGCAGTCGAGTGGGCAGCCCCCTCGGTCAACGACGATCGATTCGTGGGCAACATCGGTGGGTCAGGCATAGACGTCTGGTTTCAACACCGCAAAAGAACAGGCAAAGACGCCTGGAACCGCAAGGTTTCAGGCGTTTTTTTTTGCTTTTTGAACCGTGATGGGCTTAGTCGGGTACTTCTTATGAATTCCAATGTCGCCGCGTTGAACAAGCTGCAAACGCTGATCGTGATCGGTAACGGCATGGTCGGACATCATTGTGTCGAACAGCTGATCGAGCGCGGTGCCCTTGATCACTATCGGCTGCACGTTTTCAGCGAGGAGCCGATGCGCGCCTACGACCGCGTGCACCTTTCCGAATACTTCACCGGACGTGATGCCGAGTCGCTCGCCTTGGGTGAAGCCTCGTTGTACCAGACCCCGGGCGTCACCTTGCACTTGGGTGTGCCGGTCCTGGAAATCGACCGCGCCCGCTGCCAGGTGATCACCGCGCAAGGCTGCGTCGCCTACGACAAATTGGTACTGGCCACCGGGTCCTACCCGTTTGTGCCGCCGATCGAAGGCGCCGAGGGCGATTCGCGCCTGGTGTACCGCACCCTTGAAGACCTTGATGCAATCCGCGCCGCTGCGTCCAATGCCCGACGTGGCGTGGTGGTCGGTGGTGGCTTGCTCGGACTGGAAGCCGCCAATGCCCTGAAAAGCCTGGGCCTGGAAGCTCACGTGGTGGAATTCGCGCCGCGCCTGATGCCGGTGCAGCTGGACGAGCAGGGCGGTCGTGCACTCAAGGCCCAGATCGAACGCCTCGGCGTCGGCGTGCACCTGTCGCGAGGCACTCAATCGATCAGCCCAGGCGAGGAATATCGCTATCGGATGAATTTCGCCAATGACGAATTTCTGGAGGCCGACCTGATTGTGTTTTCCGCCGGGATCCGCGCCCAAGATACCTTGGCCCGCCAGTGCTCGCTGGAAGTCGGCCCGCGCGGCGGCGTGGTGGTTGACGACCAATGCCTGAGCAGCGATCCGAACATTTATGCCATCGGCGAGTGTGCCGCGTGGAATGGCAGCATTTTTGGCCTGGTCGCCCCGGGCTACCAGATGGCGCGCGGCGTGGCTGCACGGCTGTGCAACGAAGTCGCCGAGCCGTTCATGGGCGCGGACATGTCGACCAAGCTCAAGTTGTTGGGCGTTGACGTCGGCTCCATCGGCGATGCGCATGGCAGCACGCCGGGCTCGCGCAGTTATCAATTCATCGACGAAACCACCGTCAGCTACCGCCGATTGGTGGTGGATGCGACAGGCAAGCACGTACTGGGTGCGGTGCTGGTCGGCGACAACAGCTATTACGACACGCTGCTGCAATACATGCAGAACTCGATTGCCTTGCCCGCGGAACCCGCCAGCCTGATTCTGCCCTCGTCCGAAGGCGCGCCGACCCTGGGCCCGGGCGCGTTGCCCGAATCGGCCACGGTGTGCTCGTGCCACAACGTCACCAAGGGATCCATTTGCTCGGCCATCGACGGTGGCTGCACCGACCTCGGCCTGCTCAAGTCGCAAACCAAGGCCTGCACCGGCTGCGGCGGTTGTGCCGGGTTGCTCAAGCAGGTTTTCGAACATGAGCTGATTGCCCGCGGCGTCAGCGTCGACAAAAGCCTGTGCGAACACTTTGCCTATACCCGTCAGGAGCTTTACGCATTGGTACGGGTAGAAGGGGTGATCACCTTCGAAGAACTGCTGGCCAAACATGGCCGTGGCCACACCGGTTGCGACGTGTGCAAACCGGCGGTGGGCTCGATCCTCGCATCGTGCTGGAACCAGCCGATCATGGACGCCTCACTGGTGCCGCTGCAGGACACCAACGACACGTTCATGGCCAACATGCAGAAAAACGGCACCTATTCGGTGGTGCCGCGCATCCCAGGTGGCGAAATCACCGCCGACAAACTGATCGCCATCGGCGTGGTGGCGAAGAAATACGACCTCTACACCAAAATCACCGGCGGCCAGCGTATTGATTTGTTCGGCGCGCAGTTGCACGAGTTGCCGGACATTTGGGCGGAGCTGATCGAAGCCGGTTTCGAAACGGGGCACGCCTACGGCAAATCGACCCGCACGGTGAAGTCCTGCGTCGGCAGCACCTGGTGCCGGTATGGCGTACAGGACAGCGTGAAAATGGCCCTGCTCATCGAGGACCGCTACAAGGGCCTGCGTTCGCCGCACAAGCTTAAGTTCGCGGTGTCCGGTTGCACCCGTGAGTGCGCCGAAGCCCAGAGCAAAGACGTGGGCGTGATCGCCACCGAGAAAGGCTGGAACCTGTACATCGCCGGCAACGGCGGCATGCGACCGCGTCACGCCGAACTGTTTGCCACCGACCTCGACGATGAAACCCTGATCCGCTACATCGACCGTTTCCTGATGTTCTACATCCGCACCGCCGACAAATTGCAGCGCACCTCGGTATGGCGTGAAAGCCTGGAAGGCGGCCTCGACTTCCTCAAGGAGGTGATCATTAACGACAGCCTCGGCCTGGGTGAAGAGCTCGAATCGCAGATGCAATTGGTGGTCGACCGCTATGAATGCGAGTGGGCCAACGCCCTCAAAGACCCGGAAAAACTCAAGCGTTTCCGTACCTTCGTCAACGACAAACGCCCGGACCCGGACATTCACTTTGTCCAGGAGCGCGGTCAGCGGCGTCCGATCATGGCCGCCGAACTCAACCTTATCCCTGTCACCGAGGAGATTGCCTGATGAGCCAGCCCACTACCCGACGCATTGCGCCCCTGGAAAACACCGGCGCCTGGCAAACCGTCTGCGACCAACAGGACCTGGTCAGTAACTCCGGCGTGGTCGTCTGGCTCGACGGCGCACAAGTGGCGCTGTTCTACCTGCCCGGAGCCGAGGGGCAGACCCTCTACGCCATTGATAACCATGACCCGCAATCCGGGGCGAATGTCATCGGTCGCGGGTTGATCGGCAGCATCAAGGGCGACCTGGTGGTGGCGTCGCCGATCTACAAACAGCATTTCCGGCTCGAGGACGGCAGTTGCCTGGAGTACCCGCAACAGCGTTTGCGGGTCTGGCCGGTGCGGTTGAACGGGGGGAGGGTGGAGGTCGGGGCGGTTTGAAGGCCATTAACTGCATCACGCAATCGAATCGGAGCCACGTATGAAAACAGCCGCACAGTTGCTCAAACTCAAGGTCGTGCAGAACCGTCAGGTGCATAGCATCGCACCCGATGAAATGGTGCTGGAGGCCCTGAAGCTGATGGCCGAAAAGAATGTCGGGGCACTTCCCGTCATCGACAAAGGCCAGGTGGTCGGGGTGATCAGCGAGCGTGACTATGCCCGCAAAGTCGTGCTGCAGGGGCGCTCTTCAGTAGGGACGCCAGTGCGCGACATCATGAGCTCGCCGGTAGTGACTGCGCCGAGTCAGCAAAGCATCGAGCGCTGCATGGCCGTCATGACCGACAGTCATCTGCGTCATTTGCCGGTGGTGGAAGACGGTGAACTGATTGGCCTGCTGTCGATTGGCGATCTGGTCAAGGAAGCCATCGTCGAACAGGCCGATCTGATTCGGCAATTGGAGCATTACATTCGCGGGCACTGAGACGGTGGGTGGTTTTGCGCCAAAGCCATCAACTGACCGGTTCGACCGTACAGCTCATTTCCCGTGAGCCTGGCTTCTGGAAAAGCACCGCGTTGCCGTCTTGCCAAAAGCTGTAATTGCCCTGGTAATCCTTGCCGGTGTATCGAGTGCCCGAATCGCTCGGCACCTGGCTCAGGGTGATCGCAGTGTTGGCCCATTTCAGGTACACGACACCCGGCTGCGCACTGAAGAAAGTGGCGGTAATCAGCGTGTTAAAGCCTGCACAACGAAACGCCAGGGGGCCTTCGGTGAGTCGGTCTGGATCCTTGGTTCGCACGATGGCCGAGCCTTGGCGAAGCTGGTGCGCACGCTCGGCATAACTGCGGATGATGCACATCTTTTGCTCCGGTCCCGAGGCACACCCATTGCGGGCATCGATCCAGAACTGCTGGTCGATGATGACTTTGTCCGGGGGCGGAACTGAACGTTCATCGGTGAGCGCCAGGCGATAAAGACGCGTCAGTTCGATGTCCATCTGCGTCAGTTGTGGATCGCGACAGATAAGCTTTTCGACGGAGACCCTGGTCTTGGCGCAGTCGATGCCGGGAGGGGACGCAGCGTGGGCGCAGGTGCTCGCCGCCGCGCACAGGCTGGCAGCGAACAGGCATCTGAACAGGGCCGTGACCGTTTTCATGTTGGCTTCACCCAGATCATTTTGGGATGCCCGGATTGCCGAGGACCTGGCGATCCGTTGAACAGTCATTCGTTTGCATGGGTGTACGCAGTGTATGCCAGTGTTTGAAACTTGCCACACCCGCCCGGCGGCGGGTGACCTTCAGAATCGATCCAACCTGTAGGGCGCAATGTCCGGTAACTCATGGGTATGAGGCGCAGGCGAAGCCAGTTGCGCGATGAGTTCGGCTGTGACTGCGGCCTGTGTCAGGCCCAGGTGCTGGTGACCGAAAGCGAGCAGCACTTTGTCGTCGCACACCCGGTCGATGATCGGCAGGGAATCCGGCAAGGACGGGCGAAACCCCATCCACGGCGTCGCCGCCTCAGCGTTCAAGTCGCGTTTGAACAGGCCTTCACTTAACCGGTGCAACTGCCAGGCACGCTCCATCACTGGCGCTCGGTCGAGGCCGGCGAACTCGACGGTGCCGGCCAAGCGCAGTCCATCGGCCATCGGGGTCATGATGAACTTGCGCTCCAGAGAGGTGACGGCGAACGGCAGCCGTCCGTGTTCATGGGGCAACATCAGGTGATAGCCGCGCTCGGTATCCAGCGGTACTTTTTTGCCGGTCAGCGCTGCCGTCAACTTCGCGGAGTGAGCACCGCAGGCGATCAGGGTCTGGCGGGCGGTGAAACGGCCCTGGTCGGTGATAAGCGAGACGCCGTGTTCATGCAGGTGTGCGCCCCGGACCTGATGCTTGAGGAAGTGCACGCCGCAGGCTTTGGCGGCATGGACCAGTTCGCAGACTACTCGGTAAGGGTCGAGAAAATGACCGGTGCGCGGGAAGAACAGACCGCCCTGAATTCGCTCGCTGAGTTGTGGCGCCGCCTCGCGCACCGCGTTGGCCTGCCAGTAGTTGACCGGTACGTGTTGATGGCGCATCCGAGCCTGTAGCGCTTCGATTGCTTTATGCGAGTCCGCCCGTTCGAACACCAGCAACGAGCCGTCTTCGCGCAGCAGATGGGGGCGGGCAATGTCCTCCAGCAGTCGGTGCCAGGCGCCCAGGCTGCTTTCGTTGAGTGCGCGCAGGCCGGCGATGGTTCGTTGGAAGGGGGCATGTCGCAGGTTCAGCAACAGGCGCGTGAACCAAGGCAGGGCGCGTGGCAGGTATTTCCAGTCCAGGCGCAACGGCCCCATTGGGTCTGTGAGCATGGCGGGCAGACGTTTGAGGATGGACAGGTCGGCGATAGGAAACACCTGTTCGGTCGCCAGATGCCCGGCATTGCCAAACGAGGCGCCCCGGCCAGGGTCTTGCTGGTCGAGGACCACCACCCGCAGACCCTGACGTGCCAGCCGCACAGCGCAAGCGACGCCGATGATGCCGGCGCCGACCACGACAATGTCGGCGATGTCGTGCGGGTTGTGTGCAGCAGGCAGAGTCATGGCGCTTTCCTGGAAAAAGTGGCCCCGGCTGCAAAGCCGGGCGGGTTTACAGCGGGCGCAGTCAGGGTGGGATCAGGCAACGTTCTGTTCGGCCGACCAGTTTTTGTACCACTGACGGAACAACGTGTACTGAGTCTCGGCATAGCGCCGTTGGGCATCGCTGAGCGCATCGGTTTCGTTGAAGTGCAGGGTGTATTCCTTGTCGCCATTGAGCACCATCAGGTGCTTGTAATAGAGCACCAGATCGCAGCCCTCATCGAAGGACGACAGCACCTGCAGCGCAGATTCCAGCTCTTTGGCCAGGCGGCGAGCCGTGGCGTCACCCTTGGCCGCCTGCTTGCTGAGGGCCACCAATTGCAGCACTTCGCGGGGCAGCGCGTTGCCGATGCCGGTGATAGCGCCGGTGGCGTTGCAGTTGACGAAGCCATGCATCACTTGGGTATCGACACCGACCATCAGGGTGACGTCATCGTCCTTTGACGTGATGTTTTCGGCGGCGTAACGCAGGTCGGCAGCACCGCCGAACTCCTTGAAGCCGATCAGGTTCGGGTGTTCGCGGCGCAGTTCGAAGAACAGTTCGGCGCGGGTGGCGAAGCCGTAGTAAGGACTGTTATAGATCACCGACGGCAGATTTGGAGCAGCCTCCAGAATCGCCGCGAAGTGAGCTTTTTGCGCGGCCGGCGAGGCACCCCGGGAGAGGACGCGAGGGATGACCATCAGGCCCTGGGCACCGACCTTGGCCGCATGCGCCGCGTGGGAAATTGCTTCACGACTGTTGACGGCGCCAGTGCCGACGATGGTCGGAACGCCGGCAGCGACCAGACGCGCCACGCCTTCCTGGCGCTCGGCTTCGGTGAGCAGGGGCCAGTCACCCATGGAACCGCAATACACGACAGCGCTCATGCCGATATCGATCAGTTCGCGACCTTTGGCCACCAGCGCGTCGAAGTCGGGTTTGCGCTCGGCGGTGCAGGGGGTCATCAGTGCAGGCATGCAGCCTGTGAAGATGTTTGCGCTCATTGTTGGCACTCCTTGAAGCGTTTATTCAGCTTGATTGAGGTGGGGAATGCAGCGTGTTCGCTCAAATGCCCCACGCGAAGGGGTCCTGTTCGTCGATCAGCAGCGTGCTGTCGGCGGTCATGAAGGCCTGGCCGGTAATGAACGGGCGGACACGTTCGCCTTCCCATTCGTAACTGCCGACGAATTGACTGGCGGTGATGCTGGCTTGTACCCAGGGCGCACCCGCGGCCAGTTTTCCATCGGCAGCCAGGCATGCCAGTTTGGCGCTGGTGCCGGTACCGCAGGGCGAGCGGTCGTAGGCTTTGCCCGGGCACATGACGAAGTTGCGGCTGTCGGCCTGGTCGTCGTCGGCAAACAACTCGACATGGTCGATGACGGCGCCGTCTTCGCCATGGATGCCTTGGGCTTCGAGGGCCTTGAGCATCGCCCAGGTGTAATCGGTGAGCGCTTCGACGTTATCGAGTTGCAACACTTGCCCGTGGTCGGACACCAGGAAAAACCAGTTGCCGCCCCAAGCGATGTCGCCGTAGACGCAGCCGTGCCCGGGGACGTCTACCGGCACCTGTTGGCGATAGCGGTAGGCGGGCACATTGCGCAGGGTCACCGTGCCGTCTTCATGCAGCGTCGCGCTGACCGGGCCGACCGGCGTGTCGATCTTGTGCACACCCGGAGCGATGTGCCCCAAGTAATGTAACGAGTTGACCAGGCCGATGGTGCCGTGACCGCACATGCCGAGGTAGCCGGCATTGTTGAAGAAGATGACGCCGCAGGTGGCATCCGGCGAGACCGGCTCGCAATACAGGGCGCCGACCAAGACATCGTTTCCCCGGGGCTCCAGCAGGCAGGCCTTGCGCCAGTGGTCATGCTGATCGCGCAGGGCATCACGCTTCTCGATCATGGTCTGGCCGGGCAATTGGGGAAATCCGTTCATCACCAGGCGAGTCGGTTCGCCGCCGGTGTGGGAGTCGATGACATGTACTCGTTTCATGAACCCATCCTTTAGAAGTGTGCCGGTACACCGGTTGCCACCACCAGGCCACCGAACCTGCGGATAGAGTGAACGCGTCAGGGGCGATAGCGATTGATGTTTTCCATGAATGCAAATGACGAAATCAGCACAATCTTTATGGCCTCGACACGGGGTAAACCTTGGGGCAATCTGCTTGCGCGCGCCTCGACGCCAGCTCCGAAGTGAAGGCCAGTTGCTGAGCGGAGAGGGCGCAAGGGAGGATTTTTGCTTGTCCGCAGACTGGGAGAACAAGCGTCATGACGCAGAACGCATTGGCGATCCTGTGCCAAGGAAACGACCTGAATCGGCCCGATACCCTCGAAGAATTACTGGCGGGCGTGGCACTGCTGTTGCCGATGCTGGACGTGATCCCCAATGCCGCGATCTTTATCAAGGACATGAAGGCGCGTTATGTCATGGCCAATAGCACGCTGGTTCAGCGCTGCGGGTTGAAACAGTTGCAACCGCTGCTTGGCAAAACCAGCGCTGAAGTCTTTCCAGCACAATTGGGGCCTGGCTACACCGAACAGGATCGTCGTGTACTGGAGCAAGGCTTTGTTCTGGAAGACCAGTTGGAATTGCATTTATATGGGAGTCGAGAACCCGGTTGGTGCCTGACGCATAAACGCCCGTTGTATAACCGCAGCGGTGAAATCATGGGCCTGGCGGGAATTTCGGTCGATCTGCAATCGGCCAGTGATGCTCACCCGGCCTATCAGCGCCTGGCGGCGGTGGATGAATACATTCGCGCGCATTTCAATCGCCGTATCACCTTGGGCGAACTGACGCGGATCGCCGGTATTTCGGTGGCGCAACTGGAACGGTATTGCAAGCGAGTGTTCCACCTGACGCCACGGCAGATGATTCAAAAGGTTCGACTGGGACATGCGCACCGACTGCTGCACACCGAAATTCCCATTACCGACGTGGCATTGCAGTGCGGCTACACCGACCACAGTGCGTTCACACGACAGTTCAAGGCATTGACCGGGTTTACGCCGCGCCAGTATCGACAGGTGTCATGAATGCATCGGGGGGACATTCATTCGCCAGAAACTAAGTTAGAGTGCCCATCAGTGTCCGCTCATAAGGGCCCTGTACTCGATTCGGGTAGTCGCGCCAAGCGGTTCCAGCGAACGAACAGGGCAAAGAAAACCGTGTATCAATCGTTATGTGAAGAATGAATCGTCCGCTGTTTGTTTCTCTAGATGGGCCCAAGGGAGCCGGCAAAACCACACTGTTGGAGGCCGTCACGGAAGTACTGAGGGCAGACAACAAAAAAGTGATCCGGCTTTGCGAGAAAAAAAGCGATCCCTACAGGGGTGAAACAATGGCCCTCGTGAACAAACTCGTCAGAAATCCCAGCCGGGATCTGGAGTTGGAAGTTTGTGAGCGCTTCGCCGATAGCCGTGCCTGGATCTCCCGGCACGTGCTGACTAAACAACCACCAGGCAGCATCATCTTGATTGATCGCTGGTATCCATCTGATGCCGCGTTTCGCCGGATAATCCCGTTTGCAGAGATTCTGCAGTTGAACATTGATCGAAACGTGCGAGTGCCAGACCTGCATGTCGGAGTTGTCACCGCCCCTGATATTTCATGGGCGAGGGCAGCGGCACGACAGCGTGGGCTGAGCAGTACTGTGATCCATCGGTTGGAAGAACATGTCGCTTGTACCCAGGCGTTCGAACGAGCGATTGCAGATCACGGCTGGGTTTTATGCCGTAATGAAGGAACGATCGAAGCCGCAACGATGCAGGTGGTTTCGCAGATCAATGGCGTCCTTCGATGTGCCCTGTAGACGAAGTTCGCTGCGCCGGTCTTGCGTCGCTGACAGTTTTTACGTAGCAACGACGTCTTCAAGAAGGTGCCCGCGCTTTTACACACACGCACACACAGCCTGGGCCAGAGGTCGGCAATCGAAAGCCTATGCGGGAGCAGCGTTGATTCGCTGTTTGAAATATTACATTTCTGACAGCTAACCGGCAGTAGGCAGTCCATGGGCTAGAGTGAAGTACCAACGTAGCTATTCAAAGGGCTTGCAGATGAGCTTAGCCATTGATGCTATTGCAAAGGTGATTGGTGGAAACGACAGTGAGATCTAATTGGCGTTGGAAATTGCATCCGCGATAGCTTCACTCAGCCAGGAGCACTTGAGATGACAAACACCCAAAAGTTGCTGTTCGCTTTAGGATCCGCAATAGCACTGCCAGTCGCCACATGCCTTGCGCAAGCGGAAGAGCCGCAGATCAAGACGCTCACCTCACCGAAAGATCCAACGGAAAGCGCAGTTCTAATAGGTAGAGTCATCAACGACGGGCTGACAATCCAGTTGGAGCTTGAGGGCGCCGAAGCTATGTGGATGCAGATGGGAACACCTGCTCAGTGGAGTGAACATGTTCCCGCAAAGAACGAGCGGTATCATATTGAGATCAAGGTGACGGACAACGCAACCAAGACGCGACTCCCGTACTCCACGGTTACCTTCGCTGCGACGAACAAAGCCAATGGAAAGAGCGTAGAAACGATTCTACCGCCGATGTGGGGCGGCAGTGGTTTGCATTACTCTGAAAACAGCCCCTTAGCTGGTGATGGTGTTTACGCCGCCACGGTCACTGTTGGTGTTCCAACGTTCGCTCGTGAAATGCAGGACAAAGACCTGTGGTCGAAACCGGTAAACGCCCACTTTCACTTCAAATTGAAGGAAAGTGTGCTTGTCGAGGTATCAGAACCCGTCTCGGCAGCAAACTAGCGGAGCCCATTTTGCCGAAGGAGGGCGCAGATAAGGGATTTCGGAAGAACTTCACCACGGTGCTGGAGCATAAATTCCAATAATGAAAACTCTTTCGCCGTTAGGTCGATCCGTTTCCCTCCTCGAAACGCCTGATGCTTGAGTAGGTCAAGCTCAAGATCACCGATTACTAAATGGGGCTGACTGGATGGAGGGTTTGCTCTACGCAGCAAGACTCGGACTCTAGCAAGTAGCTCGGGGAACGCAAAAGGCTTGACCATGTAGTCATCAGCACCCAGATCCAACCCTTTAACTCGGTCTTCTACGCCATCGCGAGATGAGAGGAACAACACTCGCATACTTACGCCTGCGGCCCGGATCTTTGTCAGGACGTCCCAACCGTTGAGCACCGCCATTAATAGGCTTTTTTGCTATCGTTGCATTAAATTGAGTGATCACAAAGGGATAAGAAATGGCGATTCCAATGTGGCAAGGTCAAGTCGCGCTGGTCAGCGGTGCGGGCAGTGAAAGTGGTATTGGACTCGCAATCGCCCGACGTTTGGGCCGCGAAGGCGCGCGAGTCTTGATCACTGCCAGCAGTGCGCGAATTCAGCAACGTGTCGCCGAGTTGCAGGCTGAAGGTATAGACGCTCGGGCGATGGCAGCCGACCTGACTGACGAATTGCAAGTCAAAGCGCTGACCGATTGGGCTCATGAGCAGTTCGGCCATATCGACATTTTGGTCAATAACGCTGGCATGGCTATGGTCGGCAGCCCGGAACCCTTCGTCGAAGTGGCGGACATGGATTTGGCGACCTGGAATCTATCTCTGGCGCGCAACCTGACTACCGCTTTTTTGCTGACTCGTGCGGTGTTACCTGGGATGAAGACGCGCGGTTACGGACGTATCGTCCACATTAGTTCGACGTCCGGTACACGCGGAAGCAATCCAGGTGAGTCGGCTTACAGTGCGGCAAAAGCAGCAATGCTGGGGATGAATATGGCCCTGGCGCTGGAAGTCGGTAAACGGGGCATCACCGTCAATAGTGTTGCACCAGGCTGGATTGATACGGGAGCATTGACCGAAGAAGAAAGCCGCGCGGGTACCTACACTCCGATCGGTCGCGCCGGTCGTCCAGAAGAGGTTGCCGCTGCAGTGGCGTTTTTGGCGTCTCCGGAAGCCAGCTATATCACCGGTGAAGTGCTGGTGGTGGATGGCGGTAATTGTCTGATCGAAAACAAGGCGCCCTGACGTTAGCTTGGACTGCTGTCTTTTAGCGAGCCTACTATTTAACGAAGAAATCAAACGCGCAGATACTTGCTAGCCTTAAGCCGGATGCTAGTTCCGCCAGCGTTGAAATAGTGACTCAGGTTGAGCAATTACTTTCAGGTGCTTTCATACCAGAACATCCGTTGCAGCCCACCATCCTTAAGCACCACGTTTGTCTTTCGATGACGTAGGGCATCGGCATACACCAAACTCGGCCGAAGGCCGGGCCATTGGCATCTCGCCGGATAGCTGGAATGGGCCATGATCTTGTGCACCATCTGATTACGATTACGGCAGTGCACAAATTATGGCGGATGATTGCGAGGGTGGGGGTGGTACGTTGCTTGAGAGTTCACCAGTCCCTGGTTCAGAAACAGGGACGTTTTTACGGGTGGATACTGGATCGTTAACCCATCAAGTGCGGATTCATCTAGGTTTTAGATTGTAATAGAGCCAGCTGGGTCTTCAGCTGTGCGACTTCAGCTTCCAGTTCACGCACTCGCTCCTTGGCCTCAACTTCGACGCTGACGTCCTTCTGGATACCGATGAAGTAGGTGAGTTGATCTGTGTCGTTGAACACTGGGGTGATCGACAGCTCGTTCCAGAAGGCGCTGCCGTCCTTGCGATAGTTGCGAATGACTTGGCGGCAGGGGAGCATGTTCCTTATCGCCTCGCGGATTACTGTCAAACCAGCTTGATTACGGTCATCACCCTGCAGGAAGCGGCAGTCCTGGTACAGGATGTCGTCAACGCTGTACCCCGTTAGGCGCTGAAAGGCGGGGTTGGCATAGATCAGGATGTTTTCGTCGCCTTCCTGCTCTGCTACCACGATGCCGTCGTTGGATGCTTCAACCACCAGTTTCAGCAGTTCTGCGTCGATCATTTTCAGAGCCCCAGTGAGTGACATCTCATTTTTAGCGGTTACCCGCCATACACGCAGTAATCAGTATAACCCTCGGCATTACCGCCATACACTGTGGCTGAGTTTAGAGGGGGCAGCGGCCAATCGTTCGAGATTCTGGCTGGCAGATCCGGGTTGGCCATGAACGTACGGCCAAAAGCGACAATGTCGGCCAGTCCTGAATCCAGCAACTGCGTAGCGCTTTGTGCAGTGTAACGACCGGCGTAGATGATCGCACCGCTGAAAGAACTACGGACTGCGCGACGGAACGATTCCGACATCAGTTGTGCATTATCCCAGTCCGATTCGGCGATGGAGAGGTATCTCAGCATGGGTTATACGGGGGGATGAGTGGCCCGCTATTCATGTTCAAGGATCAGAAAGGCACTGTTACCGGCATCACACCTGTAACGTGAACCAAGCCTAAGGCGTGAACGTGGTCATCGCTGAAGGTTTTGATGCCCAAAAGTTAAGCGACAGTGCCGCCCTTTTGAGTAGGGGCGGCTGTCTTCACCTTCGGGCGGTATCCTTTGGTATCGCTTTACGATCAATTTCCTCGGTATGTGGAGAAACCGTAAGGGCTCAGAAGCAACGGGATGTGATAGTGAGGAACGGTACCGTCCACCTCAAAAATGACGGGTACCTCCGGAAAGAAGCTGGACGTTTTGTGCGACTTGAACCACTCACCAGTCTTGAAGGTGACACGGTAGGTACCTTTCTCCAGACCCCGACCTTGCGGATACAGCCCGGTGATACGACCTTGCTCGTTGGTAGCCGCGCTGTTGAGCATGTCCCAGTTTTTCCCATCCTGTTTTTCCAACGTGACATTGACTCCAGGGGAGGGCAGACCATCCTGCAAGTTGAGTACATGCACGCTCAACGGATTTGTTGCCGCTGATGCAAGGGCTGAAAGGGCACTCAATACAGCGCCAGCGAAGATACTTTTCAATACAGTCATGGTGATGTCCTTAGTTTTTAACGGCAGGTAAAACTTTGTTGATAGCGACCTCTGCGCAACCTTCATCGTGTGTTGCGCCCCCCGCACCAGCCACCCCAATGGCGCCGATGACCTGACCATCGAATTTCAATGGCACGCCTCCACCGAGCAGTAACAACTCATCGAGGGTGTTGAGGTTTTCAGCATCTGGATTAGCGCGAGCGCGCTCAGCTAACAACCGCGTCGAAGTCTTGGTCGACAGGGCGGTATAGGCTTTGCGTTGCGCGGCTAACGTGTTGTGCGGGCCGACATTGTCATCGCGTTGCACGGCAACCAGATTGCCGCCACGGTCGACAACTGCGGCGACGGCTGTGCGGCCATCGGCATGACAGGCGGTCAGCGCGGCCGTTAGCAAATCGTTGGCCATTGCAAGTGACACGTCCTGGCGCTGCGCAACCTGATCCGGAGCTGCAACGGCGAACGCAGAGTTCATTGCGAGTGTGATCAGCAATGAAGTCGATAGGCTTGTACGCATGCTGTTTCCTTGGTTGGTTGGTTGAGTCTGTCTGGGTCATTGCCAGACATCATGACCAGCCCGCTCCGTCAGAATGATTACCTCCTGATTACCAATATGTAATGTGAGAAATCAGCGAAGCGGGCTAGCCTGTGCGCCAGTCCTGGAGGAAAAAATGCGTATCCTGGTGGTTGAAGATGAAACGAAAATGGCGGATTACCTGCGCAAAGCCCTGACTGAATCGGGCTATTCGGTAGAGATCGCTCTTGACGGCCTCGATGGCCAGCATTTGGCACAGGAGAGTGAGTTCGATCTGATCATTCTGGATGTCATGTTGCCGGGGTTGGACGGCTGGCAATTGCTGCAAATCATCCGGCGTAAGTGGCAGACCCCGGTACTGTTTCTTACCGCACGTGATTCGGTTGATGATCGGGTCAAAGGGCTGGAGTTGGGGGCTGATGATTATCTGGTGAAACCCTTTTCCTATGCCGAGTTGTTGGCACGCGTACGCACTTTGCTGCGCCGTGGCCCGCCTCGCGAGGTGGAGCATTTTGTGGCTGGCGACCTAAGTCTGGACTTGTTGCGACGCAAGGTAACGCGCAACGGAGAGCGCCTCACCCTGACCAATAAGGAGTTCGCCCTACTGCACTTGCTGCTTAGTCGTGAAGGGGAGGTGCTATCGCGTTCGTTGATTGCCTCACAGATCTGGCAAATGAACTTTGACAGTGACACTAATGTGGTCGATGTCGCCATCCGCCGACTGCGCGCCAAGGTTGATGATCCTTACCCGCTGAAATTGATCCACACAGTCCGTGGTATCGGTTACATGCTCGAGGTGCAATCTTGACTCTGTTTCCGCGCACTCTGAGCCTGCGCCTGGCGATCATGTTCGCATTGGTCAGCGCACTGTTATTGGGCTCCATCGGTTTTTATCTTTATCAATCGTTACAGCGAGAGATTGCGTGGCGCGACGACCAGGCCCTGCTGGGACGCCTGGAGCGAATGCAAGCATTGATCAGCGATAGCGACAGCATCGAGCAACTGCGAGGTCGGCCCAAGCTCTACGAAAACATGTTGGGCAATCGCGACAGTCTGCTATGGATTGTCGATGACACCGGCAAGGTGTTGATCGAAATCAACCCGGTGGGTATGACTTTTCCAAAGTTGCCGGCTGCCCCCCAGGCGCGCCTTGTTGAGGATCACTCTTCCGAGGCTGTGCGGCTTGCCTGGCAGGATGTCATACAAGGTGATCGCGGCTTGACCTTGATCGCTGGCAAGTTGTTGGGTGAGCGCGAGCAGATGCTGGGGGTTTACCGACTCAGGCTTTGGCTGGCCATGTCAGTCGGAGCGCTATTGGCTTTTGGATTCGGTTGGTGGGTTAGTCAACGAGGCCTGCACCCTGTGCGCCTGCTGGCCAAGCGCGCCGCTGGAATCGATGTGCAGCATCTGCATCTGCGGCTGGATGAGTTCAGTGAGCTGAATGAACTCAAACCGCTCTGTAATGCCCTCAACCAGATGCTTGCACGTCTTGAGGACGGATTCGCCCAGCTTTCACGTTTCTCGGAAGACCTCGCCCATGAGATGCGAACCCCACTAGGCAACCTGATGGGACATACCCAACAAACTCTGAGGCGCAGTCGCTCTATAGAGGACTATCAGAACCTGCTGGTTTCCAATCAGGAAGAGTATGAAAGGCTGGCCCGCATGATCGACAGCATGCTGTTTCTCGCTCGCACCGAGCAACCAAACGCTTGCGTAAAATTCGAGCAAATCAACCTGCACGATCTGATCGAGCAGCTCTGTGAGTATTTCGAAGGGGTAGCGCAAGAACGAGATGTACAGCTGATAAACCAGGCCCAGGATCAATTGCTGGGTGATCCAGGCTTGATCCGTCGAGCACTTGCTAACTTGCTGGCGAATGCGCTGCGCTACGCAACTCCTACCTCTGCAGTGACGATCAGCAGCAGGGTTTTGGAGCACCGTCTCGACATCACTGTGCACAACCACGGCGAGCCGATTGCGGCAGAACATCTTCCACGATTGTTTGAGCGCTTTTACCGGTGTGACCCATCACGCAATCAACCCGACGATTCCGGAGGGCTGGGATTGGCCATCGTTCGTTCGATTATGCAACTGCATGGCGGTCGTATAACCGTTGATAGCACTGACGCAGGTACGAGCTTTCACTTGGAGTTTCCCCTTATAAACGCCTGAGCTCGAACCGAAGGTATTGCACACGACACAGCGAATACTGGCAAATTGCCCTATAGTGAGTTTCGTTGCGGTGGTGACCATCTAGGAAGCAGCAAATGGAGCTCGAAAATTTTTCTTTCGAGCACATGCGAAAGGGGTAGCCGCAGTGCAGAGCAGAAATCGTATCGGATCTGATTCCTTGGGAGTTGTTTTCAATGCTCAGCGACCTTCAAATCGGCATTTATCGGTCGTTCACCCGCGATCTCTTTTAGCTTCAACGGTGCTTGCCAAGGCTCGGCTCTCGCTCTGCGCTTTGGAAAAGT
The DNA here is from genome assembly GCF_029959925.1 of Pseudomonas sp. PS02303. Taxonomy (NCBI): domain Bacteria; kingdom Pseudomonadati; phylum Pseudomonadota; class Gammaproteobacteria; order Pseudomonadales; family Pseudomonadaceae; genus Pseudomonas; species Pseudomonas sp. PS02303. The sequence goes on along the minus strand of NZ_JASCOM010000017.1, from coordinate 24,894 downwards.
TAAAGTGATGCTTACTAGGCGGCGCAGCTCCCTGGCAGGTTTCATTTTCCTCGCTGTCGGATTGGTTGTTTTTTCAGCTCTGTTACTGCTGAAGTCTGAGACTGAACGTAGAGAAAAGCGTTTCTCGGAATACGTACAAAATATTTCCGGCATCGTGCGCAATCAGCTTGATACTAATGAGGCTGTGCTGGCGGGTTTCTCGGCATTTCTTCAAGCCGTCGATCAGAGCGATACGGAAGCTGCGGCCCGGTATGCAGCCGTCGTTTTAGCCGCTTACCCTCATATTTATATGCTTGAGGCGGCGCGGGCGGTACCCATCGCCGAACAGGCGGCTTTTGAAGATCTGTTGCGCCGTACTTGGCGACCAGACTTTCAACTCAAGGATTTTCCGAGTCTCACTCACCAACCTGCGCAACATCAGGTCTATCTCAATGAGACTTGGCCTGTATTGTTCATGTACCCTTTACTCCCTGAATCGAGTTCGATCTATGGCGTCAAGCTAGAAACCGTCGCCTATCTCTCCTATGCGTTGGCTCGAACACACAATAATCAGAAGCCGGTCGTATCGCCTGTTTTCTCAATGTATGAGGGGGGGAACGCTTACATTCTGATGCAGTCAGTCATTCGTCCTGAACAGGATCGAGGGAACACTCGCCCCAATTTCTTTGGCAGCACGATGGTGTCTTTGCTTTTGATCAAGACGGACTCGCTACAGGAGGCTGTGAGTTATGCGAACGTAGATCCCCTGGTTCGCGTCAGTGCTGTCCTGAAAACCGCTGCAGGATCTGAAAGCAATGTTTTTTCAACGCAGACCGAGCAAGCCTGTATCTTGGATCGCTTCCTATTACCGGCGCTATCTGACCGAGTCGAGATCAGGAATGTTTCACAACCGATGATCTTGTTGTTTGAGCGTCAGTTGCGATTGGGGGATATTCTGACCGCGGAAACATTGATCATCCTTGCGGTTCTCGCGGGGGCATTCGTGCTTGTGCCTGTGGTATTGACTCGGCATTTCAAAGCGATCGAAAGAGCAGAGGTTGAACACGAACGCTCGGCTTATCTCGCAACTCATGACGTGCTCACCCAACTGCCTAATCGCTACCTTTTCGCCGATCGATTTGATCAGGCCTTCTCCGATTGGAAAGTGAACGGGGTTCCATTTGCCGTGCTGTTGATCGACCTGGATCACTTCAAGGATATCAACGATAAGTACGGCCATGAGGTCGGCGATCAGGTTCTCCGAGCGGTCGCAAATCGCATGCTTCAAGCCACTCGCTCGTGTGACACCATCGCACGCTACGGCGGGGACGAATTCGTGATTCTGGTTACAGGCATTACCCACACCGAGAGTGCGGAACTGAAGGCGGCGAGGGTGCTCGAAACCATCGCGCAGACAGTCGTGACCAGTGCAGGAGAGCTTTCAATATCGTGCAGTATTGGCGTCTCGCTGTGTCCTACCCATGGCAAGAGTCTCGATACATTGCTTAAGGCGGCGGATCAGGCCATGTATGGCGTTAAACAACTGGGGCGAAAAGGAGTCGCGATGACTGAGTCCCCGGAAGCTTGAGATGCTCACTAGCACCGCTAGTCGCTTAGTCAGGCAAGGATCCATCGGATGTAAATTTACTTTAGCGTCCCGTTGGCCTCGATGCGGCATTGGCCTTCGTCATATTTAAACTCGCAGCACGCCCCCCTAGAACAAAACGGGAACCCAACAAGGCGTCAGTTTTTATTTGCGCGTTACTGACTTAGAGGCGGCTTTGCCTTTTGCGGTCTTTCTTCGGTAGCGATCTTGCGTCTAGGATATTCCGGCTCATTTAGTCGCTAAGTTCGGCAACAAAGACCCAGGGAGCCTGTCAGGTTCTGTTAGAAATGCTCTGAATACAGATATCATTTCTGCATATCGGCATTCCGACTTCCGATGCGGCCTATCAGGTTGAAATACCTTGAAATCCTTACGTGATTGAGCCCCCCCGCGTCTCTCTAAGTTTGATTTCGCAATGCCGGGCCCCTCCGACAGCTACGCCGTAACCGTCCGCCAAACACACCTTCCCGACTCCGGCACTCAGGGTAATGATGCCAAATCAATCCAAAGTGGACACCTAAAATGCCCGTACCGGCGCAGTCGAATTAGTTTTGGCCAAGGTCAGTTATCCCACCACGCGTCGCGAGGCTGTTTTGCCTGCGATAAAAGGCGTGAATTGCCCATACCACCCCGACCAATAGCAACCCTGTCCCAAGCGCTTCCATAGGAGAGGGCCAGCGTTGGTTGATCAGCAGGCCCATCGTAGTTGCATAAATGGTTCCGCTGGCGATCAATTGCCCGCTGAGCGCCAGAGGTAGACGTCGAGTTGCAATTGACCATGCCCAGGCACCCGCAAGGGTAGCCCCTAACCCCTGAATCAACCCACAGACTAATAGCGCCTGAGTACCTGCTAACCCGCTCGGATGGCTAGCGAAGTGGGACAGGTTCAAGTGCAGACCAACGGGTATGAACGCCAGCATCTCGACGCTGCACATGAAGATCAGCATGGCTGACCACAACATGGGGGACATGCTTGGGCGCTGAGCCAAAGCACTTTCATTTAACAATCCAAAGCCCGTCCAAAATCCAATTGCCATTAACGATGCGAGCAGCCCCAGCAGTATCGAATGGGTCGGGAGCACCACCTTTGCGGCGCTAAAATCAAACACGCTCAAGTTGACCAAACTTATGCCCAATGCCGCCACCAGCAGCGGCCCGGCAATGGCGCGCCAGGGCACGCTGGAGCTTCGCATGTTGCCGGCGATCGCAAGCACAATCGGTACTGACCCCATCATCACCGGAGGGATCACCGGCCCAGCTGCCAAGACTGCAGTGGTGATCAGGAAGAAGTAGCCGATGTATCCCAAGAAGCCCAGCAGTGCGGCACAGGCCCAGTCGCTCAGTCGCAATTGCCTAACTTCGCTGCGGTAAACAAACAGCACAAGCAGGCTACCTAAACCGGCAAAGGCATAGCTCACCACAGCCAGATCAAAAAGGCTGTAATCGCCGACCAACCCCGGAAAGATGTAGAGCAGCGACCATGAAAAAGTGGCGGCAATGGCCGCCAATAGGCCTAGGGTCATACGCTCTGCTCCTGTTGGGCCTGCTTCCGGATCCAGCAATGAGCTACGCGTCGGGCAGTGTCGAATACCCTGACGTCCTGGCCCATGGCGCCGCTGACAAAACTGCCCTCCAGTAAGATAAAAAGCCCCTCAGCAACTACGTCAGGGTCACTTATACCGGCGCTCACGGCCAAGGTAGTGAGATTGTCGCGTATCCCTTGCTTATGCCTGCTCACTGCCAAATGCACAGGGTGGCTAAACTGGGGGAATTCGGCCGCACTGTTGACGAACAGGCACCCGCGTTCGCTGTCTTGTAAAAGAAAGCGTTGATACAAATCGAAAAAAGCGAGCATGCCACTGACCGGGTCAGGATGCCCTGCCAAGGTGCGCTCTACCTCTTCACGCCAGCGTCGGTCGCGCTCCTCAAGGCAAGCCACTATCAGCGCATCCTTGGAGGGGAAATGGCTGTAGAGCGTCATCTTGGTAACACCTGCCATCGCGGCGATGGCCATCACACCAGTAATGTATATACCTTGTGAAAGAAACAGCTTCAGCGCTGAGTCAATCAAGCGTTCACGGGTATTGTCCAATTTAAGGCACTCCGGCATAGGGACGGAGCTAACTATACTGACCGGTAAGATTGGGGTGCATCCAAATACGACCTGAATCATGGCCGTTACGACGCAGACCGCAGTATGCAAAAGCAGCAGTAAATCGCAGGATTTGGCCAGCCAGGACGTTCGTTACGCTAACTAAACGCACCCTGCACCCGAGTGGTTAACGCATACGCTCTTGCCTCTGGTATGTGACGGGAATCGATCCACGGGTAAGGATGTGCATTTATGGGGCTAATTGTAGAGGTCGGCAAATCGCCAATAACATCATCTTTGAAGCCGATTACGCTTGCAGCGACGTTTGAGGGCTTGCCTATTACACCGGATACATTACCGAAGCTGGAACAAGCCCGTTTTCTGGCAATTCAGTACCACGATGCTATCTTTTAACGGCTTCCAACCGAAATGGAGTTCTATGAAATGGCTAGTCGTCTTCAAGAAACCGATCGCTTCGAAGCAATAGGTAAGTCTGGACGGCAATACACGATTGTTGAATCAACGAGCCAGTCGTCACGAGACGCCATGATTGGCGATGAGTCAAAGTGGGTTAACGGATCATCATATTTGCGCGCGATAGATTTTGGGCCGGTCAGTCAAATCAGCGATTCCGAGTTTATAATTTTTCTCACCGGAGAAAAAGTTAGGAGGCTTAAATGAGCGCATTGCAATATTCCGATTACCAAATCAAGTAAAGCAAACCGAGCTTGTTAGATCGCGAATCTGAGTAGTAGCTAGAATATTAAGGCCTACGGTAAGACGCAATTAATGCCACTGACGCTTTATTTCCTGCCACTGCTCGTCTGCCAGCCATTTATCTGCCAACGGAAAGAAAATATTTTCCTCCGAGTCCATATGATCGAAATATTTTTTGATAAAGTCATCGATAGTATCAGCAATTACTCTCGCTTCCTGAGTTGTGTCCTCCAACATCTTCAGCTGTCCAGCAATGCGCCCAAATGCTTGATGATCTCGCTCGATATCCTTGACCCGTTGGTGGATCGGCGCCTCAGTCGCTAGCAATGCCAGCCTAATAAGTTCTTCATTTTCATGGTGGTGTCGTTCTGCATCACCATGCATGGCTTCCAGCATCTTGAACAACAGCTTGCAGTCATCAGCACCATCGGATTCGGATTCATGCCTCATCTTCCTCAGCAACTCTTTGATCTGAGTGATTTTTATAGCGACCTCATGATGATATGCCTGAAGTTCTTTCAACAAGACGTTCATATCAAAACCTCTAAACGACACCAAACCGTCACGGCGAAATATTTCTTAACCCGCGACCTCCAAGGCAAACAATTTTTTAAATCTCCATATTTATCAATGCCTTGTTAGCCGAGCTCACCAGCATGATTTAACATTATTAGTATAGGCGAGCACAGAGTTCGCGCTTTGTCTCGCTGAAAGGAGGTCTGTAAACATCTTAAACTCGCCGCAGGGCAGGGAGCCTTGGACGACCAGGCAAAGCACAGCTGGCGCGGTTTCCCTATTAATTTTGGTTTCAAGAATCTGTTCATTGCATTGGAACGCTTTAAAAACCCGATCACTAAGAACTGAAGACTGGAAGGGTTCTAGGGTGCGGTCGACTTGGTAAATGCAGGCACTGAGCATGATCTCAAGGATGCGAAACTCCTCATATGCCGTCGCCTCCTTGCCCGCAAAGCAATGGGCAATGATCCAATTCTACAAAGCGATTCATTACGCTGACCCCAGCTTCGGATCGCCATCAATCTCGCCCAAGCGGGGCTTTTGGGCCTACAGTCTTGAGTGTCGCTCACTGCAAGGAATACAAATGAACGCGTTGCCTTCAACCTCTCTGCCAAAGCACGTCAGCCTGCTGGGTTATGGCGGTCTGTTGCCGTTTATTTTTCTGACGCTGCTGATCCCGTTCTCGCTCGACTATCGGCCGTTGTTTGCGATTGCGCTTGTTAACTATGGCGCAGTCATCCTGAGCTTCGTCGGCGCCTTACACTGGGGCTTCGCCATGACCGTGCAAGACATGAGCGCCGAGCAGGGCAGAGACCGGTTCATCTGGAGTGTCATTCCTGCGCTTGTTGCTTGGATTGCCACGTTACTGCCAATGCCATTGGGTTGCTTGCTGTTGGTCATCGGCTTTGTTGCCCACCTCCGGCAGGACAGGCAGCTGTTGCGGGTTACGAGCTTGCCCGCTTGGTACTTGCCGATGCGATTACGGCTTACCTTCGTGGCGAGCGTCTGCTTGCTGCTTGCCGCGATCGTTGAGGCGCTTCATTCATGAAGCCTCGTGAGCCCGGTTCGTTGCCCGTGCCTGGCAGCCGCTTATCGCGGTTGATGCGTTTTGGCAGTTTGGCCTCGGGCGTCGCGGGCGGCATGCTAGCCGAAGGCGCTCGGCAGTGGGTTCAGGGCAAACGTCCGGCGCTCAGCGAACTTCTGTTGACGTCGGGCAATGTGCATCGGGTGGTCGAGCAACTGTCGCAACTGCGTGGCGCCGCCATGAAGGTTGGCCAGTTGTTATCGATGGACACAGGTGATTTGTTGCCGCGCGAGTTCAGCGAAATCCTTTCTCGTCTGCGTTGCGACGCTCACCCTATGCCTATGAGCCAGTTGGTGGCAGTCCTCAACGAAAACTGGGGCAAGGGGTGGGAAGAGCGCTTCGAACGGTTTTCCTTCACGCCATTGGCGGCAGCGTCCATCGGCCAGGTTCATGCTGCGAAAGATAAGGACGGCCAACGCCTGGCGATCAAGGTGCAATACCCTGGCGTGCGCGAGAGTATTTCCAGCGATGTGGATAACGTTGCTACCTTGCTGCGCATGTCCGGGATGCTGCCTAAAGGCATGGACATCGGCCCATTGCTCCAAGAGGCCAAGCGTCAGCTACAGGATGAAGCGGATTACATGAAAGAAACCGAGCACCTACAGCGCTTTGATCAACTGTTGGCGGACAGTCCTGACTTTCTGGTTCCTCGTGCGTATGCCCAGTTCAGCACGCCAAATATTTTGGTGATGTCCTTCGTTGATGGAGTAGCGGTGGAGTCACTAGAGCACGCGCCGCAGGCAGAGCGCGACCGGATCATCATGTTGCTATTCGGCCTGTTTCTGCGCGAGGTGTTTGAGTTCCAGTGCGTGCAGACCGACCCTAACTTTGCCAATTACCGTTATCAGCAAGACTCCGGCCGGATGGTATTGTTGGACTTCGGCGCCACGCGACTTTATGACCGCAACACTACCGAGGCTTATCGCCGCTTGTTGATTGCAGGCCTGCATGAAGACCGTGCCGCCATCACCAATGCCGCGCTGGACGTCGGCTACTTTCAGCCTGAAACGCTGCCCAAACACCGAGCGGTGCTCACTGATCTCATTACACAGGCCTGCGAGCCACTGAGGCATCAAGGTACCTATGACTTTGCGACGTCTGACCTGGCCGTACGCCTACGTGATACCGGTTGGGAACTAGGTGCCGACCGCGACTTCTGGCACACGCCACCTGTGGATGTACTGTTTCTGCATCGCAAGGTGGGAGGCTTGTACCTGTTGGCCGCGAAGCTGAAGGCGCGGGTGAATGTCCGGAGGCTGTTCGAGCCTTACGTGATGTGAGCGCTTTATGGACGATTAATGCTCGTCCTGGGTACCACTACTGCTTAACCAGGCCTTTACATAATTCTCGGCCCGCAAGTATCTGATCTCTGATTCAATTGGCGATTTGCTGGGCTGCGGAGCTATAGCTACATCGGCTATCGCTCATTCGGGCTTAAGCCCGGTTCGACCCAAAGTATTCATATGCCCTGAGCGATTCACTCCGCAGTTGGCCTGCCACGATTGATTCGCGAAGCGCATTGCAGCTGTCTCATTTCTCCTGGGCGTTACCAAGCTGCCTGCTATTCCATGCTTCCGTGAGCTCGTCTATCAGATCCGTGATTTGAGGCTTTTTTGATAGGACAAGGCAGCGCGTATTGCCAACAAATTCTTCTATCAAATACACAGCGTCGCCGACATCCAGTTCCAATTCCTGCAGCGCTTCGTCCGGAATTCGAATAGCGCCGTCACCATCCCATTCTTCAATGATGACCTTCAAAGGGGGCTTTCTCACGTGTGGTCTCCATTGGTTCTAATTCTGAAGCCGTCCAATGCCTTTAGATTCACTGCGGCGTGTTTTACAGATCTGGATAATCGTCCAGCCTAAGGCTAGGAGCCCCCGTCTCCTGAGACTCACGCTTAGGCGTATGTATCACTCCGGCTTCGGCATCTGCACGCATTTGCTCTAACTCTTTGTGAAAAGCCTTGTCCTGAACCGTGGGCTTACTGGTGTATGGCTTCCGTTCGGGTTCAGGCTGTGCTGCATAAGTCGTTACCGCATCAGGGTCGTGCTGTAGCTTTTCTTGAGCTTGCGATTCGAGCATTGCACGTAGCGCATCTTTGTCGGGTCGAGTCAGCAATTTGTCACTCCTATGAGGAAACCAGGCACCCAGTAATCGACTAGGCCAGTGGCCGGTTGGGGAACATCCAATCGATCGTGTCGAAAATTTGGGCTGCAGATACAGCCACAGGATTTCAGGTCGAAGAGAGGAGGCGGATCATCAATTTCTTCCAACACGGCGATCGTGTGAAATTGGGAACATGCCAGGGATGATTCCGTACTCGATCTTATCGGTCGACTGGATAGGGGAGTGCGAACGTGCCTGGCTCAGGCTTGGCTGATTCATGTAGATACCTTTGCAGGCTTCGATTGCTTGCCGTGCAGAAAGGCTTCCAGTGAATCGTCCATCGCATCCATCCACGGCGTGTGATGCACGGGCGCCATGGTGCCGGTCAGCGTGGAGCGGTAGCTTTTGTTGCGATAGCCGAGGATGTCCGCTTCTTTGTCATGCTCCCACTCCTTGAAGATATCAGCCACGGCGAGAACATCGAAAGGCGGGTAATCGGTGGGCTCAAGCAGGTCGAGTATGTAGGCGGCTTGATAGTCGATGGCTTCAAAGGGATCGGCCACTTGCTCTTCGCGAGCCACCCATTCACGGCTGTCGCTGACCATGGCTTGCTCTACTGGTAGCGTGATGCGGCCAAGCATAATGTCCCGGGCATACCAGGCCTGGGCATCGAACATGTTGAACGTGTAGTACTGATCCTGCATGCCGAGGAACATCAGCTTCGGATTGGCCAAAGACACGATGCCTTTGTACAAGCCTTCCGGGTAGAGCCGGTTGCGCGTGGTCAGCGTCAACTCGTTGGGCATGAACGGGAAGTGATGCTGATACCCGGTGCACAGGATGATCGCGTCGACCTCTTTGCTGGTGCCATCCTTAAAATGTGCGGTCTTGCCGACCACATGGGTGAGCAACGGTACTTCGGCAAAAGATTCCGGCCAATCAAAGCCCATAGGCTTGGTGCGATAGCTGAAAGTAACCGACTTGGCGCCGTACTTGTGGCACTGCGTGCCGATGTCTTCTGCGGAGTAGCTGCTGCCAACCAGCAGCAAATTTTTGCCTTGAAACTCGCATGCATCGCGGAAATCATGGGCATGCAATACGCGACCGGGGAACTGCTCCAAGCCTTCAAAGTAGGGCGCGTTGGGGGTCGAGAAGTGCCCGGTGGCGACGATTACGTGATCGAATTCTTCGGTGATCAGTTGGTCTTGCTTGAGGTCGCGCACGGTGACCGCGAACTTGCCGGTGCTCTCGTCATAGGCAACCCAATGCACCGCTGTATTGAAACGGATGTGCTGTCGCACGTTGCTTTTGGCTACGCGGCCGATGATGTAGTCTCGCAACACGGCGCGTGGCGGGTAGGAAGGAATCGGCCGGCCGAAGTGTTCTTCGAAACTGTAATTGGCGAACTCCAGGCATTCCTTGGGGCCGTTTGACCAGAGATATCGGTACATGCTGCCATGGACGGGCTCGCCATACAGATCCAAACCGGTGCGCCAGGTGTAATTCCACAGACCGCCCCAGTCACTCTGCTTTTCGTAGCAAACGATCTCGGGGGATTCAGCGCCGTCGCAACGGGCAGCTTCAAAAGCACGTAATTGTGCCAAGCCGCTAGGGCCGGCGCCAAGAATGGCAACTCTAAAAGTCATAAAGACTCCTTTCTTCAGGCGGTTCATCGCGCGCGGGATCTTGGCCCTGACGACGACTGAGCGCGGGAAAGAGTGATGCTCGTACCGGCAACGGTCGGGCCATCAAGCTCTGTAGTGATGCGCACTAAAATCGGCTTTACCGATAGTGCAATGTGATGAAGGCAGCATCTGTCGGTGAAACAGAAGGCCGGAGGGTGGGCAGGCCACCAATGAAGCGAGGGTTCTCGAGAAAACGCTGGAAGGCAGCGTTCGATCCGGTCAAACAGGAGAAAAAATGCTTGAAACCGGTCAGAACGTTAACACACCTGACGTAGGGAGAAGCCTTTTTCCTGCAAAGAACCATTGATGATGGTGAAGATCGCATGGGCCAACTTATGTATTTCCAGCAGGTGCCGGAAGGTCATGATCGTGGTGTCTTCGGAGTTAGACGCACTGATGGTCAGGCATGCGAACTGACGTATTGGCGCGATTCATATAGCGCTTCCTCCATCCTTCGAGCCACCGGCTCGGCTCAGTACGTCAGATGAATCCCAGTTGGTCATCGCACGAATCGCTTGAGTGACAGGCGACTCGCTATCACCTGCACTCAGAGGCTCTGTCGGTGCGGGGTACAGCAGTGGTAGCTCGAAAGAACCTTTGGTAGAAGTTCCGCTCTGACACATCGTTTAACATAATATACATTACACGTAACAGTATGTTTCGAGATTAGCCCGGTTGCACGCAGATTTTGAAGCGCTCCATTCACTGAATCTCCCATTACTTTGTCAGCGCTCCGATTAGCTGCGAATGCTCCGGGAATTGCTCGCCGAGCGCCTGCCAATCACCCAACGTCATGTCCGTATAATCAAACCCTGGTGAAACTGCTTCACTGATTAATCCATATCCCGACAATCCATCCATAAGCCGTGAAGCTTTCCAGACACCGCTTGGTCCGTGCAGCTGCAATTTTTGTTCGGCGTTTATGTGTTTGCCCATCACCACCGTTTTCAACGTGCCGTCTGGAAAAATCAGGCTGTATTGAATCGCGTCTCCCAAATGGTAGTAATGCACGATGTCTGATTGGTTGAGATGAAAATGGCCTATTGGCGAATCCTTGGTCAATAAATAGAAAATGGATGTCATCAGGTAACGCGGGCCGCTATCCGTTTCAACCATGGCATGGTGATCCGGTTAGAAGGTCCTGCGGTAGAAACCGCCTTCTGTATGAGGCTCAAGATCCAGTGATGTGATTAATGCTTCAGCGGTTTTTAAGTATGTTATTGGCCATCTGAACAGAGCCCTTTCATCAAAGTAACCATCGACTTAATATTCCTTTTTGTTATAACTATGCTAAATGTCTTTTTAGTAGAGCTAAGTTTGTAAGCAATGGACTTGCCCCTACCAAACCGGACACCAACTCCCCGTTAAATTGATGTTCCCGCTAAGCGCCTGAACTCCCTCGGTGAACGATATTTCAAGGCGCTGTGCGGATGCTGCTCGTTGTAATGTTCGAAGGCAATTGCCAGGCTAAGCGACTACGGCTCGGCGTACACCGCCGAACAGACACGCCTGTTTGCTCGACAGATCGGTTTGCAGCCGGTGACCACCCCAGTTCGCAGCCCGCAGAGCAACGGCATGGCCGAGAGCTTCGTGAAGACGATCAAACGTGATTATGTGGCGCACATGCCCAAGCCGGATCGAGAAACGGCGCTGCGTAACCATTGCACCGGCGTAGCGGGCAGTTGATCACCAAAGCGTTTCTCCACGCTTTCCAGCATCAAGTCGCGGATATCATCGCCGCTGTACCCGGTCGGGCTCGCGACCCAGCCGATGGCTTCGCGATCACAGCAATCGAGGGCGAAGGTCACGCTCAGTTTGGCACCGTCCTCGCAACGGAACTCAAAGCCGTCCGAGCACCAACGCGTATCACTGGTTTCCACTGCAATACGGCCTTCGTGCCGACGCGGCACGCCGGGCTGTTTGATCCGGCGTTCAAGCAAAAGGTTGTGGTCACGCATCACCCGGTAAACCCGTTTCACGTTGACCGCCGGAAGCGACCGCTTTTCACGTGCACGACGCAGCAGTCCCCAGACGCGACGGTATCCATAGCTGGGCAGTTCGCTGACCTCTTGCTGGATTTCAGCGACCAGCTCTACATCGTTCACAGGCCTGCTTCGCCGCACTTTGGGCGATACCGATTGCTTGATTCGAACCGTTAATTGCGAGCGCGCCACACCGAGACATTCGCTGACCAGCTTCACTGGTCGTCCCCCGGCAACAAGGGTGAGTGCGCAATCCATTTTCGCGACCGGGCGATCTCCACGGCCTCTTTGAGGATTTCGGCTTCCATCGTTTTCTTGCCCAGCATCCGTTGCAGTTCACGGATCTGCTTGAGCGCATCGCTTAGCTCGGAGGCAGGCACCACGGCTTCGCCAGCACTGACCGCCGACAGGCTGCCGTCCTGATACAGCTTGCGCCACAAGAACAACTGATTGGCATTGATGCCGTTGCGCCGAGCGACGACCGACACACTTTGTCCTAGCTCAAGGCTCTCGCGAACCATGGCCAGCTTTTGCTCTGGACTCCAGCGGCGCCGCCGCTCCTGGCCCAAAAGCTCCCCACTCTTGTCGTTGCTATTAGTCATAAACATAACCGTTTGCCTATCCCTTATCGTAAGGGGGAAACGGTGTCCTGTCTTTCATGGGGCACGTTCAAGCAACTCGAAAAAACACTCTCGCTACACATACCAAACAACGTCGCGCCATTAAGTAAGCAATGATCCACTCAACTGCCGGACAAACCAGCCTACGACACTGGCCGCTTTCGATAACGGATGCTGGTGGCTGAACGCTAAAGCGATCGTTCTTTTGATCTCCTGCTTATGGATCTTCACCGCGTCAAGCGACCCGCGTTCGATCTCGTCCTGTACGGCCAAACATGGCAGTGACGCCGTAGCGGCGCTTCGTCAGTACGCCCGGCATTGCCAGTGGCACTGTTCTCCCCTGCCCCTTTCTATTTCGACGAATCGGCTCATGAAGCCTTTTTGATCCCCATTCAGGATGCCGGCTTACAGACGTAGCTCGCTTACTGGACATTCGGTTTAGCTGAAACCTGGGTCACCACTGAGTCAGTTGGCAAGGCAATACTTGTTTCAATGGACGTACCGAGTGGCCCTGCCTTGATTTAAATCAGACGAATCGACAACGAACGAACTCATCCTGCGTTATCGCTTCTCCAGTCTCGACGATGTCAGGGCGCAGCTGGGTTTGAAGTCGGGCGAGCCGGTCAAACCCGAGCATGTGGACTAACCTGATGTTTTGATTTCAGCTGCGCCTCGTCCTGGCAATGACACCATTGCCTTTACATCAACCTGGATAAGCAGGTCTGCGATGTATCAGAACTTAGCTCTGCTTGCCGCCTTCCTCCTGACCTACAGCATATTTGCGGGGCGCTTCGAATCTCGCCTGCTCAACGGTCCACTCATGTTCATGCTTGCCGGCCTGATTCTTGGCCCTGCGTTCCTGGGAATTCTGCAACCCCGGATTGACAAGGATGGCCTCAGGATTCTGGCAGAGCTGACATTGGCCATTGTTCTCTTTAGCGATGCGGCCAATGCTGACCTCAAGGTTTTAAGGGCGCACGAAGGGTTGCCGTTGCGTTTATTGATGATAGGTCTGCCACTGACCATGCTCAGTGGCTGGCTGGTCGGTATCTGGCTGTTCCCGCAAGTACCGCCATTGGAACTGGCCATACTGGCGACCCTTCTGGCGCCCACCGACGCTGCGCTGGGGAAGGCGGTGGTGAGTAATCCCAAGGTGCCCGCCCCCGTGCGTGAAGGACTGAACGTAGAAAGCGGGCTGAATGACGGGATCTGTGTTCCAGTGCTGCTGATGTTCCTTGCACTGCTGGTCGAAGAGCAGACGCAGTCGCCGCTTTCACTCGCGGTAGAGTTGGTTATCGAGGAGCTGGGCATCGGTGCAATCAGTGGTGTGGCGCTTACGCTCATTGCCTGGCTGTTGCAGCGTTACGCCGCAAAACACCATTGGCAAGCCCCCATGTGGTCGCAACTGACACTGCCGGGGCTCGCCATTTTGTGCTTTGCCACCGCGCAAACATTGGGCGGTAGCGGTTTTATCGGCGCGTTCGTCGGTGGGTTGCTCGCCAGCTTTTTGTTTACCGAACAAAAGCATCATCTGCTCGAAGCCAGTGAAGAATTCGCCAGCCTGCTGTCGGTCATCACGTGGGTCGTATTCGGCGCAATTGTGATCCCTTGGGCCTGGAACAATCTCACCCTGAACATTTGCCTGTATGCAGTGCTTAGTCTGACCGTGATTCGCATAGTGCCCGTGCTGATCAGCCTGACAGGAACCGGCTTTGATTTCGAAACCCGCCTGTTCATCGGCTGGTTCGGCCCACGCGGCCTGGCCAGCATCGTCTTCGCCGTCATGATATTGGACTACCCTCTAGAAACCAGTCGCACCTTGGTATCTGTCGCTGCCTGTACCGTTTTACTCAGCGTGCTTCTGCACGGCTTGAGCGCCAATCCATGGGTCTCGCGGCTGGCCGGTCGTATTCATTGATTATTGTCAGAAATGCCACGGTCTGCGGGTGTTAGCGTTTTACGAAAGCGTGGCTAAGCGTTTAGGGAGCGTGAGAATGGGCGCAAACATGATTGTTGTCAGGCAGCTCGTCGGCTTGCCTGTTGCCATTATGGTCGGGGTCTTGAGCCTGGTCGGTTGCGGCAAAGAGCCCGTGACCCTGGCTCGCCAAGCCCCCGATGTGACGGTCATGACGGTCACCGCCCGCGACACCCCGGTAACATTCGAATTCGTTGCCCAGACACAAAGTTCCCGCGAGGTTGAGATCCGCGCCCGGGTTGCCGGCTTCCTGGAGAAGCGGCTGTACACCGAAGGCGATTTGGTAAAAACCGGGCAAACGCTGTTCCAGATGGACCGTAAACCTTTTGAAGCGTCATTGCTGTCGGCTCAGGGCCAATTGGCTCAACAACAGGCACGCTGGGAAGTCGCCAAGGCTACGCTGGCCCGTGTCCGTCCCTTGGCGGCGCAGAATGCGGTCAGCAAGATGGATCTGGACAATGCTGTCGGTGATGAGCGTCAGACACGGGCTGCCGTGCTTGCCGCCGAGGGCACGGTTCGAACCGAACAGTTGAACCTCAGTTACACCACCATAGCCTCGCCCCTCACCGGCCTTTCAAGTTTTGCCAAAAAGCAGGAAGGCAGTTACGTCACGCCGGGTGAATCCGGGCTGCTGACCACCGTTTCACAGATGGACCCTATCTACGTCAACTTCAGTCTTTCGGAAAACGAGACGCTCAAGTTCCGCGACGAGATTGCGTCTGGACACCTTATATTTCCCCTGCGCAGTGAGTTCGTCGTAGAGGTCGTCCTGGCCGACGGCACCGTTGTCCCTGAGCGTGGCCGCCTGAATTTTGCAGCGCCTTCTTATAGCCAGGATACCGGGACCTTTCTGGTCCGGGCGGTGGTTGCCAACCCGACAGGCCTACTCAGACCCGGACAGTTCGTGCGGGTGCGGGCCATCGGGGCTTCCAGGCCGAACGCCATTACGGTGCCGCAGAAGGCCGTTCTGGAGGGAGCCAAAAGCCGTTTCGTCTGGGTGATCAATGCACAGGGCAAGCCCGAGCAACGGGTGGTCGAAGTGGGTGACTGGCATGGCAATGACTGGTTTATCACCCAAGGATTGCAAGCCGGTGAACGCATCGTGGTCGATGGTGCGATCAGAGTGACCCCCGGAGGGCCGCTGAATATCATCACCCCCCCTCCCCCGGCAACCGAGACGACGGCAAAACCGGCAGCCACCGCGTCGGTGCAAGACAGTGGGCGTCGCCCATGAGCATCTCTCACTATTGCATTGATCGCCCCATTTTTGCTTCCGTTATCTCGATCATCATCACCTTGGCGGGTGCAGTGGCGATGGTCAGTTTGCCGGTCGCCCAGTACCCGGATATCACACCGCCACAGATTACGGTGTCAGCCACCTACCCGGGCGCGGATGCCCAGGTCGTGGCCAATAATGTGGCAGCGCCTATCGAGCAGCAGGTCAACGGCGCCGACAACATGATCTACATGAACTCGTCGAGCTCAGCGACCGGCAACATGACCCTCAATGTGTTCTTCGAGATTGGCACCGACCCTTCCCTTGCCCAGGTAGACGTGCAGAACCGGGTCAACCTGGCCCTGCCGCAACTGCCCTCCGCGGTTCAGAGCCAGGGTATTCAGGTGCAGAAGAAATCATCGGCCTTCATGATGGTCCTCGCCGTGTACTCCGCAGGTGATCGTTTTGACAGCACCTATGTGGCCAACTACGCCAACCTCTACATTCTGGATGCGATCAAGCGTATTCCGGGCGCCAACCAGGCCAGTATTTTCGGCACACCCGACTACGCCATGCGGATCTGGCTCAAGCCCGACCGGATGGCCCAGTTGGGCATCACTGCGGCAGACGTGCAAAAAGCCGTGTCCAATCAGAACCAGCAATTTGCTGTCGGTCGCGTTGGCCAGTCGCCCACCGGCCAGGCGGTAGAGCAGTCGTTTGCCGTGACCACCAAGGGACGTCTGACCGAGCCGGTAGAGTTCGAGAACATCATTCTGCGCGCCAGCAACGAAGGGGCGGCAATCGTTCGTCTCAAGGACATCGGCCGTGCCGAACTCGGACAAAAAGACTACTCGCTGCGCAGCACCTATCAGGGCCGTCCGGCAACGCTGATTGCGGTGTATCAACAACCGGGCGCCAACGCCCTCGACGTGTCTGCAGCGGTTACCAAAACCTTGGCAGACATGAAGACGACCTTCCCCGAGGGCATCGAATACAAGATCGTAATGGACACCACCGCGTTTACCCGCGCCTCGATTTCCGAGGTGATATACACCTTTTTCGAAGCGCTGGTGTTGGTGGTCATCGTGGTGTTCATCTTTCTGCAGAGCCTGCGTGCCACTCTGATCCCGGTGCTTGCGGTGCCGGTGTCGATCGTCGGCACCTTCATCGGGATGTCGGCATTGGGCTTTTCAGTGAACATGCTGACGCTGTTCGGGATGGTCTTGGCCATCGGTATCGTGGTCGACGACGCCATCGTGGTGATCGAGAACGTCGAACGCAACATGCACGTCCATAAGATGACGCCCAAGGACGCTGCGAAAAAAGCCATGGATGAAGTCGCAGGCCCGGTGGTGGCCATCGTGTTGGTGCTGTGCGCGGTGTTCATCCCGGTGGCCTTCATGGGCGGGATCACGGGTCAGCTCTACAAACAGTTCGCGATCACCATCGCCATCTCTGTGGTGATATCCGGTCTGGTGGCATTGACACTTTCGCCTGCCTTGGCGGCCCTGCTGCTCAAACCCCAACACGGCGAAAAAAATGCTTTTTTCCGCTGGTTCGAGCACAGCTTCGAACGCATGACCGAGGGCTACTCGCGCTCGGTGGCCTTCATGATCAAGCGCTTCGTGATGGCGTTGTTACTGTTCGCCGGCATGATCGCGTTGATTCTGCTCATGGCGCAGCGCATTCCCAGCGCCTTTTTGCCGCCGGAAGATCAGGGGTATCTGCTGGGGGCCGTGATCATGCCCGATGCCGCCAGTCTCGATCGCACCGGCGAGGTGGGCAAAGTAGCCAGTGACTTCTTCATGAACGACGAGGCCGTCGAGGGCGTTGCCATCGTTAATGGTTACAGCCTGCTCGACGGCCAGAACAAGAACAATGCCGGCGCCTTTTTTGTCGGGTTCAAGGATTTCGAGGAACGCTACAAGGACTCGGACACAATCAAGGAACAAAGCGCCCCCGCCGTCATCCAGAAAGCAGTCCATGCTTTTGCCAACGTTCAAGGCGGGATCATTCTGCCGGTGAATCCGCCGTCCATTCCCGGCCTTGGCACCACCGGCGGCATGGAGGTATGGATTCAGAGCAAGGGGGACGCCGGCGTCAATCAACTGGCAGAAATGGTCGGCACGTTTGTCGCCAAAGCCAGGCAGCGCCCCGAACTCGGCGCCATCACCTCCACCTTCAACGTGTTTTCCCGGCAATTGCTGGTCGACGTAGACCGGGAAAAGGCAGAGTCGCTGGGTGTGCCGGTGGAAGAAGTCTATAGCACCATGCAGACCATGTTCGGCTCGCTCTATGTGTCGCAATTCAACAAATTCAGCCGGCTGTGGCAGGTGATCCTGCAGGCAGAACCAAGCTATCGCCTCAAGGCCGAGGACCTGCAACAGATCTACGTGCGCAACAAAAACCAGGAGATGGTGCCGCTCAAAGCCGTGCTGACCACCCGCTACGTCACCGGTCCCGACCTGCTGACCCGTTTCAATAACTTCCCCGCAGTCAAACTCACCGCCAACGCAGCCCCCGGTTACAGCTCCGGCCAGGCACTCAAGGCGCTGGAAGAAATAAGCGCTGAAATCATGACCAACGACTACGCCCTGGCCTTGAGTGGTGAAGCCTTCGAGGAGAAAAAAAGCGGCGGTGCCTCGTCCCGGGTGTTCATCTTCGGCCTGATCATGGTGTTCCTGATCCTGGCGGCTCAATACGAGAAATGGTCACTGCCTGTCGGGGTGCTGCTGGCGGTGCCCTTTGCATTGTTCGGTGCGCTGCTGGCTGTGCTGATCCGTGGGTTGAGCAATGACGTTTATTTCCAGATCGGCTTGACCATGCTGGTGGCCCTGGCCGCCAAGAACGCCATCCTGATTTTCGAGTTTGCGGTACTGAACCGCGAAAGCGGCATGTCTGCCTACGATGCCGCCATGACCGCCGCGAAGGAGCGCTTGCGCCCGATTGTGATGACATCCCTGGCATTTATTCTTGGCTGCGTCCCGCTGGCCATTGCCGTCGGTGCATCCGAAAACAGTCGCCACTCCATCGGCACCGGGGTCATTGGCGGGATGCTGGCGGCGACAGTCATCGCAATCTTCTTTATCCCGCTGTTTTACTACCTGGTCGAACGGTTGACCGAGAAAAAAGGCACGGTCAAGCAGACCACTCAACCACCGCCGTCTACGTCGACCGGGGAGATTCCCGGCGGCGCTGCGCAACACCGACATGAGGGGGATTGAGATGCGCACCTTTCATCTTCCCCTCGTGGTGTGCCTGGGCCTGACGGGCTGCATGCTCGGCCCGGATTACCAGCGTCCGACCACGGACACCCCGGCAACCTACCGTTATGCAGACCAGGAGGCCCATGACCTGTCCAATACGCTGTGGTGGGAACAGTTCAAGGATCCGGCGCTCAATGACCTGATTCGCACGGCGCTGGCGGAAAACAAAGACATCAAGATTGCCGCCGCCCGGGTCGAGGAATTCCAGGGCCGTTACGGAGTGGTGCGCTCGCAGATGTTTCCGCAAATCGGCGCCGGCGCGCAAGGCAGTCGGTCCAGGGCGCCACGCGACAACGGTCCGGTGCCTTTGGATGCCAACGTCGATCCGATTTACAACAACTACCAGGCCACCCTCAGTGTCAGCTGGGAGCTGGATATCTGGGGTCGTTTGCGGCGCCTCAATGAATCCGCACGCGCTGAACTGCTGGCCTCTGAAGAAGGCCGGCGCACGGTCATTCTGAGCCTGGTGTCGTCGGTGGCATCCAGCTACATCCTGCTTCGCGATCTCGACCGCGAACTGGAAATCGCCCGCACCACTGCCAAGGCCCGCGGCGACTCCTACGAGATTTTCAAACTGCGCTTTGGTGCCGGCACCATTTCCGAAATGGAACTGGCGCAAAACCTTTCCGAGTTCCAGCGCACTCAGGCCTCTGTATCGCAATTCGAGTCCCAGGTTGCACAGCAGGAAAACAACCTGGCCGTGCTGTTGGGACGCAACCCGGGGCCAATTCTGCGCGGGCGTGACCTGGCCCAACTGACGCTACCGTTGGTGCCTGCCGGCTTGCCTTCGGACTTATTGGAACGACGCCCCGATCTGCGTCAGGCCGAGCTGGATCTGATTTCCGCCAAT
Organism: Pseudomonas sp. PS02303; assembly: GCF_029959925.1. NCBI lineage: Bacteria > Pseudomonadati > Pseudomonadota > Gammaproteobacteria > Pseudomonadales > Pseudomonadaceae > Pseudomonas > Pseudomonas sp. PS02303. The sequence goes on along the minus strand of NZ_JASCOM010000017.1, from coordinate 5,199 downwards.
GCCCGCATCGGTGCCGCCAAGGCGCTGTATTTCCCGACGATCTCCCTGACCGGGCTACTGGGCTCAGTCAGTGATCAACTCTCGAATTTGTTCACCGGGCCGGCCGCCACCTGGTCCTATGGTGTCGCCGCGAGCATGCCGATTTTCACCGCGGGTGGCATCGCCGGTGAAGTCCAGCAAGCCGAGGCGTTCCAGCAACAAACCTTGCTGGCCTACCAAAAGACCATTCAGTCGGCTTTCAGGGATGTTGAAAACGCACTGGTGGCGGCGAGCAAATCCCGCGAGCAGATGATGTCCCAGGCCAATCAGGTCGAGGCGTTGCGCACTTACACCCGGTTTGCGCGCCTGCGCTACGACAACGGATACACCAGCTACATAGAAGTACTGGATGCCGAACGCAGCTTGTTCGACGCCGAGTTGAATTACACCCGGACCCGGGGTTCGGTGTTCAGCGCCATGGTCGATGTTTACAAGGCCACTGGCGGAGGCTGGGTTACCGAAGCGGACAAGCTGACCGCACTGCAAGCGAAAAGCCACCCTGATTAGCGCTAGACAGATGGGGTCAAAAAAACACCAAGGTTAAGCCCTTGCCCGACGACAAGTATCCAAGCGTCGGGCACAGGGTCAATGCGTCGAGCAGATCCAGGAGTTTCCGATGGCCGACTCAAGCAAGAAAATGAGCCTCATGGGGCTCACCACACTGGTCACGGTGAACATGATGGGCTCAGGCATCATCATGTTGCCGACAAGCATGGCGCAACTCGGGGCTGTTTCATTGTTGTCATGGATCGTCACGGCCATTGGCTCAATGTCCATCGCCTACTGCTTTTCCCAGTGCGGTATTTTCTGCCCGCGTCCAGGAGGGTTGTCTGCCTACACCGAAGAGGCACACGCCAAATCAGGGTTTTTCCTCTGCTCGTACCTGTACTTCCTTTCGCTGGCCATCGCCAACGTGGCCGTCGCCATCTCCGCGGTGGGGTACATGACATCGTTCCTGCCGTGGCTGGGAAACTTCCGTTTGCTAGTCGATACCGCGCTAAGTGACATGTACCGCTCGGGCGAGATTGGGCAGGCATTCGACAAATACCTGGGTGGCGCCGACGACACGGCTAAAAAGCTGTTCAAGGTCTATGCATTGCCGCAATAACACACCCCGTTTTAGCGAGCGACAAGTAACGTGTCCAGCAACGCCTGCAACCCCATGGGCTTGGCAAAATAATAACCCTGAGCCTGCCCTGCCCCCATTTCGCGCAGCAAGATTAGCGTCGCTTCATCCTCGACACCTTCGGCCACCACGCTCAGGTCCAGCGATTCGGCCATCCGCACAATTGCCCGCACGATCGCGCGACTGCGGGCGCTGGTGGTCAGTTCAAGGATAAAAGACTTGTCGATCTTCAAGCCGCTGAAACGGTATTGATGCACGTAGCTCAGGGATGAAAATCCTGCACCGAAGTCATCGAGCACCACCGACATGCCGTTGTCGGCCAATTGCTGCATGTTCTGCCGGGCAATAGCCGGCTCGGCCACCAGGGCACCTTCGGTCAACTCCAGGCAGATCCGCGACGGCGCGACCCGGTGCTGCGCCAACAGGGCAAGCACATCACTGGCAAAGTCCGGGCGCGTCATGCTGTAGCTGGAGCAATTCACGTGCACCGGCGGCCAATTGGCGTGTTGAGGGAGTGCGAGGATTACTGCAACGCTGGTGAGCATGTACAGGTCCAGTCGACCGATCAGGCGCAACCCTTCGACGTTCGGTAAAAACTCCCCTGGTGCGATCACTCGGCCGCCCGGCTGATGCCAGCGGATCAGCGCTTCAAGGGCCAGGAGTTCACCCGTTTCAACGCTGACAATCGGCTGAAAATACGGCAGCAGTTCGTCGGTGCGTTTCAGCGCATTGCGCAAGGCCCCTTCGCGCTCCATCTGGTCCGAGACTTCTCGGCGCACTTCCTGATTGAACACCGCGTAGCTGTCGCGACCGGCACTCTTGACCCGGTACATCGCCGCATCGGCATCGCGCAGCAAGTCGGCCGGTTCGTGATGGAACTGATTGTCGGCGCTGACAATACCGATACTGCAGGATGAAAAAACCTCATGGCCATTGATAAAAAATGGCAGGTCAAACGCCACCAGGATCCGTTCGGCGATTTCGATCACCACGTCCAGCGGCGCGTCGGGAGCGAGCACCGAAAATTCATCGCCCCCCAGTCGCGCGAGCATGTCGGTGTCACGCAGGCAACTGCGCAAACGGTGGGCGGCTTGCCTCAACAACAGATCGCCAAAATGGTGGCCGAGGCTGTCGTTGACCATTTTGAAACGATCAAGGTCGATGAACATCACCGCCAGGTGCCCGCCTTCGCTGCCGAATCGCAACCAGGCCTGATTGAGGTGCTGTTGCAGGTAGGTTCGGTTCGGCAGCCCGGTCAGCGCATCGTGGGAGTTTTCGTGTTGCAGCTTGGCATTGGCGTGATCGAGTTCTCGGGTGCGGCTCTGCACCCGGGCTTCGAGCTTGAGGTTGGCGGAATGGATGGCTTCGGCGGCCGTGCGTCGCGACAACGCGGTGTCGATGTGCCGCGACACAAACGTCAGCAGTTCCTGATCACGCAGGGTATACCGCACTTGCGAGGTATAGCTTTGTACCGCCAGTACACCACGCACCACATCGCCATCGAACAAGGGAATGCCCAGCCAGGAGTAGGACCGGTAACACTCTTCGGCAATTTCGATTTCACCGTGCACATGCAATCGTTCAGCCTCGTCGGCGTCAATCAAGCAAGGTCGACGCTGACGAATAACGTACTCAGTCAGGCCCCGGCGTCCACGCCGTGCCGACGGACAAGTTGTCTGCCGATCATCAACGTAATACGGAAAAGTCACTTCAGTGGTCGTGTCGTCGAACAGTGCGATGTAGAAGTTCTGCGCGAACAGCAGATCACCGACGATGCCATGCAATGTTTGAAACAGTTCAGCCATATCGCCAGGCTGGCTTGACAGTTCAGCAATCTGGAACAGCGCGCTCTGCAAATGTTCGGCGCGCTCACGTTCTGCCACTTCCTGCCTCAAGGCGTCGTTGAGTGCCGAAAGCTCCAGGGTGCGACGCATGACGATCCCTTCGAGATTCTCGCGGTGCAGGATCCGGTCCAGCGCCATGGCCACGTGGCGGACCACCACCAGAAACAATGCGCGGTCTTCAGCGCTGTAGGTACGGGAAACGTCGTAGACCTGCATGGCCAGCATGCCAAACACGTCATCCGAGGCATTTTTCAACGGCGCGCCCATCCAGAACTCGGGACGATCCCCCACGCAGTAGAAGCGGCCCTCGGCCTGAGCCGCGCGAATGCCGGCGGCGTCGATCAGCAACGGCTGGCCGGTGGTCAACACCTGGCCGGTCAACGACAGGTGTGAAACATCAAGGTACTCGTAGTGTTCGGCCTCCACGGCATCAACGTCGATGATGTCGACGTAATACGGATAGTCAATCTTGCCGGTGTGCGGGTCATACAGTGCGAGATAGAAGTTCTCGGCGTCGATCAGGCTGGCGAGTAGCCGGTGAACCCCCACCAAAAATACAAACCGGTCGCGGGTCGAACTCGCGAGGTAGGTAATTTCATACAGCACCCGTTGAGTAATTTGCGCTCGGGCAAGGGTATCGGTCTGTACCTGCATGCCCAGGCGCTGGGCAAATTCGGCGAGCGCCGGCTCCGCAGCATCCTTGATGGGCGCGAGCAGCCATCCCAATACACTTTCGCCTCGACCGGTGGGCCATCGGTGCAAGTGTCGGGCCTGGCAAAAGGCCTCAAATTCTTCACTCGCCACACTGGACGGCCACTTCGCCTGCGGGTCGCCCTGCCCGACCAGGTGCATGTGTTCGCCGGCACGGTACACCACCCATGCGGTGGTGTGAGACCAGTGGCGAGCCGAGGTCAGCAATTGTTCAACCGTTTCTTCATGGCCCTTGCAGGCTGTGCCGACAGCACCTGGCCGACTCTTCGGTAGCGTGGCGACAACGGATTGCTGCGGGGAGTCGGACAATGGACAAAAACTCATCAGCGCTCCCTGTGCCAAAACTGGCGATATCCACTTTTTAGTTGCTAGCAATACGCCAGTGTTCTTCCCGTTTAAAGCTTATGTACCTTTTTATCAATAGTTTTATTCGCTTTAGTACCCATGAAAGATTTGACGACGCACTCAGAACTTTTCGGGAATGCGTTTTAGTGGGTAATCCGGTTCGTGATAACCGCCTGGCCGCTGACGCTTGGGCAACTTCACTTTCTCGCGCGGCACCTCTTCATAAGGAATGCGGCTGAGCAAATCGGTGATGATGTTCAGACGAGCCCGTCGTTTGTCGTTCGAGTTGGCTACCAGCCAGGGAGCATGTCCGGTATCCGTCGCCTTGAACATGTCATCACGTGCACGCGAGTAGTCATACCAGCGGCTGTACGACTTCAGGTCCATTGGGGTGAGCTTCCAGATTTTGCGGCCGTCCTCAATCCGCGCTTCAAGTCGTCGGGTCTGTTCCTGCGGGCTGACTTCCAGCCAATACTTGAACAGCATGATGCCCGAGTCGACGATTGCGCGCTCGACCAAGGGGACAGCCCTCAGGAAACTGACCGCCTGCTCTTTGGTGCAAAACCCCATCACGCGTTCGACGCCCGCACGGTTGTACCAACTGCGATCAAAGATCACCACTTCGCCAGCCGCAGGCAAATGTGGCAGATAACGCTGCACATACATCTGGCTTTTTTCGCGATCGGTCGGGGCAGGTAACGCCACAACGCGAAAGATCCGTGGGCTCACGCGCTCGGTCAGCGCCTTGATGGTGCCGCCCTTGCCCGCCCCGTCGCGGCCCTCGAAGACAATGCAGATCTTGATGCCCTCATGCCGCACCCATTCCTGCAACTTCACTATTTCGACATGCAGTCGGCGCAGTTCACTCAGGTAGTCCTTGTTGGACATCTTCGCGATGTCGACGGAATGACGTTTCTTGGTGGATTTCTTGTCCTTTGCCATGAACAACACCTCGCAGTCGATTGGCTCGCTGAGTTTAGTCCATGGTTGAAGATTTACCGGCGCCGAGGACGCCGTCGAGGATTTAAAAGACAACACAAAACAAAAGTGGGAGCGGGCTTGCTCTCGAAGAGGTCGTGTCAGTCAACATCAGTGTTGAATGACACACCGCTTTCGCGAACAAGCCCGCTCCCA